>CALQBT020000057.1 GCA_943328885.2 Bordetella parapertussis
ACTGCCCTTGGCCGGCACCAACAAGGTCGACCGCAAGGCGTTGATCGAAGCCGCGGCCAGCCAGTTCCGGCGTTGACCGGCCGCATTGTCCACTTCAAGTTTCGCAAAAACCATGCAAGCTCAAGTCATTCGAGGCCACGGACAAATCGACGACATCGTCTTCGAGACCCATTGGCCTCAGCCTATTGCGCGCTCGGGCGAGGTCGTGCTCAAGGTCAAGGCCTGCTCACTCAATTACCACGACCTGTTCACGCTGCGCGGTATGCCAGGCATCAAGCTGCAAATGCCCTTGATCATGGGCATCGATGTGTCTGGCGACGTGGCCGAAATCGGCCCCGACGTCAGCGGCTGGGACATTGGGGCTCGGGTGATGGTCGACCCGATCCACCGCAAGCTCGGCAAGCTGCTGGGAGAGGCCATGGACGGTGGCCTCGCTGAGTATGTTCGCGTCGATGCCTCTCAACTGATTCCGCTGCCTGCCGACGTGTCGTATGAGCAGGCGGCAGCCCTGCCCGTCGCGTACGGCACCGCCTACCGCATGATGCTTGCGCGCGGCAAGATCAAAGAGGGCGAGAAGGTGCTGATCCTCGGCGCTTCCGGCGGCGTGGGTACCTGCTGCGTGCAACTGGCCAAGCTGGCCGGCGCTCATGTGATCGTCGCGGCCTCCAGCGACGAAAAACTCGAGCGGCTGAAAGCGCTCGGCGCAGACGAAGGCATCAACTACAAGACAGATGACTTCATGAAGGAGATCTTCAAGCGCCACGGCAAACCGACCTTCTTCGGCGGCAGCACAGGCATCGACGTGGTCGTGAACTTCACGGGCGGCGACACCTGGGTGCCCTCGCTGCGCTGCCTGCGCAACGATGGCCGCCTGCTGACTTGCGGGGCCACCGCGGGCTTCGACCCCAAGGAAGACATTCGCTACATTTGGACCTTCGAGTTGAACATCATCGGGTCGAATGGCTGGGGGCCTCCCGACCTGACAGATCTGCTCGATCTGGTGCGCAGCGGCAAACTCAAACCCGTGATCGACCAGACGCTGCCACTCAAGGAAGCACGCACGGCCTTCCGACGCTTGGATGAACGCGCCGTGTTCGGCAAGGTCATCGTCGCACCCTGATGGTGTTCGCCCCTTCACCCTTCGCGGAGTCATTCATGAAGAAATTCATTCTTTCAACGGCCTTGGCCGCCATCGCCTTCTGCCTCAGCAGCACGCCTGCCATGGCGCAGACCAAAGAGGTCAAGTTCGGTTGCTATGTGCCGCTGACCGGTCAACTGGCGATCTTCGGCAAGAGCATGCAATCGGGCTTTGAGATGGCCATCGACGAGTTCCAAAAGTCTCCAAAGTCCAATGGCATCAAGTTCACGATTCAGTGCGAAGACGACCAAGGGCGCGCGGACGACGGCATCAACATCGCGCGAAAGTTGGTCGAAGACAAATCACTGATGGCCGTGATCGGCAGCTGGTCGTCCACCGTGACACTGGCAGCAGGCCCCATCTACAACCAGGCCAAAATGGTCAACATCACGCCGGTTTCCTCGCATCCAGACGTCACCAAGGTTGGCCCCTATATGTTCCGCCAAAGCCTGGTGCAAAGCCAGGAAGGCGCGTTCAACGGCGACACCTTGTGGAAGCTGGGTGCCCGCAAGATCGCCATCATCGGCATCCCGAACGACTACGGCATTGCCAACACCTCGCTGACCAAACGCGGGTTCGAGGCCAAAGGTGGCAAGGTAGTTTTCGAAGAACTGGTTCGGCCTGACGCCCAGGATTTTCGCCAAACGCTGCAGAAAGCGGTGCGCGAGAACCCCGATTGGATCTACATCGGTGCCTTCGCACCGCAGACCGCGCTGATGCTCAAGCAACTGCGCCAAATGGGCATCAAGACACCGACCTATGTCTGCGCCGCAGACGACACGCCCGATCTCGCCCGCTTGGCCGGCGCCGATGCGATCGAGGGCGTGCATGTCACGGTGCAAACCAACCCGGCGCTCGGGCCTGAGCTGGCAGATTTCTACAAGCGTTACAACGCGCGCTACAACCGCCTGCCCGACCCCTTCGCATCGAACTCGTACAACACAGCGATGATGATGATGACCGTCGCCGCCGGGCAGTTCCCGAACGTCGACCGTGAATCGCTGCGCAAAGGGCTTGACGACATGCGCAGCTTTGACGGCATCTTCGGCAAGATCAAATACGATCCGGCCGCACGCGAATGGGAATTCAAGCTGATGCACGGTGTGCTGCAAGGCGGCAGCACCAAGATCGTCGATTGAGTTTCGCAAGCCGTGGTTTTTGACGCGTTTGTGCTCGGCCAGCTCGCCATCGGCGCGAGCGTGGGCATGACCTATTCGATTGTGGCGATCGGGCTGACCCTGATCTACCGCGTGCTGTCTGCGGCGAACTTCGCGCACGGCGAGGTCTACACGATCGGCGCGTTCGCAACGCTGATTGGCGCGACGACCTTGAAGCTACCGCTGTGGGCGATTGCCCCCTTGGTGCTGTGCGTTGGGATGCTGTTCGGCTGGGCCATCGAACGCGCCGCGTTCAGGCCATTTCGAAAATTCACAGACGAGGCCTCGTTGAAGTCGCGCGCGGTGCGCGAAGCCACGCTGCTGTCTTCGTTTGCGCTGGGATTGATCGTGCGGGAATTTCTCGACCAGATCTACCATGGCGAATGGCTGGCCATTCCGCAGGAATTTCTGTTGAACCAACCCGTGGATTTCGGCGACATCCATTTGTCCATCGGTGAAGTGCTGATCGCCGTGGTGTCGCTGGCCATGTTGGTGGCCTTGCAGGTCTTGCTCTACCGCACCCGCATCGGCATCGCCATTCGCGCGGTGTCTTCCAATCTGGTGGGGGCGCAGTTCTCGGGCATCGACATCAACCGGGTGATTGTTGCGGTCTTCATCGTCGGCTCCTTGCTGGGCACCGTGGCGGGCATGGTCGTCTCGCTCGCCTATGGCAACGTGCAGTCGTTCATGGGGCTGACGGTGGTGATCAAAGCCTTTGTCGCGATGGTCATCGGTGGCCTCACCAGCTTGCCCGGCGCCGTCATTGCCGGCATTCTGATCGGCCTGGCGGAAGCCACGGCGGGCATTTTCTTGCCCAGCGCGTGGACCGAGATGGTGGCCTATGCCATGCTCCTTCTGACCTTGCTGCTGCTGCCGCAAGGGCTGTTCGGTCAACGGCGAAGCTGAATGAAGCACTTCAGAATTTCCATTCGGCTGGCGTTCGCAGTGCTGCTGCTCGCGGTCGTTCCCGCGCTGCTGGCCTGGGCTGGTAGCCCCTATGTGGCGCGCCTGGCGCAGCTGGTGCTGATCACCGTGGTGCTCAGCGGCGCGCTCAACATGCTCACCGGCACGGCCGGGCTGCTGGCGCTCGACACCGTGGTGTTCTACGGTCTGGGCGCTTACACGGCGGCGATCCTGTCGGTGAACCACGGCACCTCGTTTCTGGTGGATTTGGCGGCCGCCGTGGGAATCACCACCACGATCGGCATCATCTTTGGCTTCGCACTGGTGCGCCTGACCAGCATCTTTTTCGCAGTGGCCACGATGGCGCTCGCCATCTCGTTTCACACCACCGTGCTGAACTGGGGCGACCTGACCCGCGGGCCCATGGGCTACCGCGGCATACCGCCCGTCCAGCTGTTCGGCCACACGCTGGGGCATTGGCTTGAGTCGTACTACCTCACGGCCATTTTCTGCCTGATCGCGCTGTTCATCTTTCACCGCGTGATGCACTCGTTCTACGGCAACGCCGTGCGCGCGGTGCGCGAAGACGAGGAGTGCGCCCGCTCTCTGGGTCTGCAGACCCGCTGGCTGCGCGTGCAGGTCTATGCGCTGCATGCAGCCATCATGGGTGCCGCCGGGGCGCTCTATGCACACACCAACCAGTTCATAGGCCCTGACAACTTCGTGCTGCTGGAGTCCGCCCTGGTGCTGACGGGCATCATCGTGGGCGGCATCGGCAGCCTGCCTGGTGCAGTGATCGGTGGCCTCGTGATGGTGTTGCTGCCCGAGGCGCTGCGCGAAATCGGCAATCTGCGTGCCTTCGCATTTGGCCTGATGCTGTTCTTGTCGATTCTGTTCCTGTCGCGCGGTCTGTTCAGCGAAGTGCGTGCGCTGGCGCTGTTTCGGCGAGACATGCCGCGCAGTCCCTGGTCGCGCCGGGGGCCGCTGCCGTGAAAACACCTTCTGCGAGCAGTTCCGGCATTGCCACGCCTTTGCTGCAAGTGCACGGCCTGGCCAAGCATTTTCAGGGCTTGCGCGCTGTCGATGATGTCAGTTTCGACGTGCAGCGCGGCGAGCTGGTGGGACTGATCGGTCCCAACGGGGCTGGCAAGAGCACGCTGTTCAACTGCGTCGCTGGCGCACTGGCCCGCACGGCGGGCGAGGTCTTGTTCGAAGGACAGCGCATCGCCGGGCTCGACCCGGTGCGCATTGCGCGCCTGGGCATCGCGCGCACCTACCAGAACCTGCGCATCTTCCCTGACATCACGGTCTTCGACAACGTCTGTGCGGGCGCGATCGGTCGAATCGGCATCTCTTTGCTCGGCGCCCTCTTGCCTGCACTGGGCCGCAAGCGGGACGAGGCCATTGCCGAAGCGACCTTGTCGGCGCTGACGCGCTTCGGTCTGCTCGAATTCGCCGACCAACCCGCAGGCAACCTGGCTTATGGCCAGAAGAAACTGCTGGAAATTGCCCGCGCCCTCACCTTGCAGCCCAAGCTGCTGCTGCTGGACGAGCCTGCGGCCGGCCTGAACAACACCGAAACCACTGAGCTCGCCACCTTGTTGCGCAGCTTGCGAGACGCCGGCCTGACCATCTTGCTGGTGGAACACGACATGCCGATGGTGATGCGCATCTGCGACCGCATCGTCGTGCTCGACAGCGGGCGCAAGATCGCCGAAGGCGCGCCGGCCGCCATCCGCGCCGACGCAGCCGTGCGCGCCGCTTACCTGGGAGACGAAGCGTGAACGTGCTCCTGGTGCAGTCCTTGAGCGTCCAACTCGGCGGGCGAGCGATTCTCCACAAGGTGTCGATCCAGGTCCCCGAGGGCGGGCTCGTCACGATTCTTGGGCGCAACGGCGTGGGCAAGACCACGCTGCTGCGCACGATCTCCGGCCTGTACCGGCCGAGCGAAGGGCGCATCCTGTTGGGCGAAGCGTCCATCGCAGGCCTGTCCACGCATCAGATCGTTCGTGCCGGCGTGGCGCAAACCCCAGAAGGCCGGCAGTTGTTCGGCGACATGAGTGTGATCGAGAACCTGCGTGCAGGCGCATTGACGCTGTCGCGGGCGCAATTCGATGAGAAGCTGGCTTATGTCAGTCAGCTGTTCCCGATCGTCGAGCAGCGCCGGCAACAAAGCGCGGGCTCCTTGTCAGGCGGCGAGCAGCAAATGGTGTGCATTGCGCGGGCGTTGATGGGTTCGCCCCGCTTGTTGCTGCTCGACGAGCCCTCGCTCGGCCTGGCACCTAAGATCGTGACGCGAATTTTCGAGTTGATTGCCTCGATCCGCGCCTCTGGCGTCGCGGTGCTGCTGGTCGAGCAGAACGCGCGCCTGGCGCTGCGCACCGCCGACTATGCCTACATCCTGGACCAAGGCCGGGTTGCACTGGAAGGCCCCGCCCGCGATCTGGTCGACGATGAGCGCGTGGCCTCGGCCTATCTTGGCGCTTGATCCAGCGCTGACGTCAAGCACCCATGGTTTCCACCCAAAGGAGCAGCAATGTACGGACTTGAAGGAAAAATCGCCGTGGTGACCGGCGCCAGCCGGGGCATCGGCAAACAAACAGCGCTGCGACTGGCGGCCGCTGGCGCGACCGTGGTGGTGCACTACCGCAACCGCCAGTCTTCAGCAGATGAGGTGGTGCAGCAGATTGAAGCCCAAGGCGGGACGGCTTTCACCATCCAAGCAGACTTCTCTGAGGCCGCTGGCCCGCGCACTTTCTACCAGCGCCTGGACCCCGAGTTGCAGCAGCGCTTCGGCTCGAACCAGTTCGATATTCTGGTCAACAACGCCGGTGCAGGCACGCGAACCGTGATCGAGGAGGTGAGCGAAGAAGAGTTGGATGAGACGCTGCAGGTCGATCTGAAGTCGCCGTTCTTTCTCATCAAACACGCGTCTTCGCGCCTTCGCAACAACGGGCGCATCGTCAACGTGTCGTCGATGGGAACGCGCGTCGCCTACCCAGAGATGGCGGCCTATGCGGCAGCCAAAGCCGGACTGGAGGCGCTGACCTTGATGTTGGCCCCGCATTTCGGGCCGCGCGGCATCACCATCAACGCCGTCCTGCCGGGTGCAACGGCCACCGACATGAACCCGGGCGCCACCGACCCGGTGCGCAGCCTGGAGATTGCGCAGACCATCGCGCTGCGGCGCGTGGGCCAGCCCGAGGACATCGCTGACGTCATTGTTTTTCTGGCGGGCGAAGGCGGGCGCTGGATCACGGGCCAGCGCATCGACACCAGCGGCGGTCAGCGGATCTGACCCGGCGCGCCAGATGGCGCTGATCCTAAAATCCACGCGCCTGCGGCATCGGTAGCTTGGATTTGGATGCCCGACTCTTTCAACGCCGCATTCGCGCGGCCACTCAAAGGAGATCAAGTGATCACCGTTCTCAATGAACAACGCGAAACGCGTCCAGCCCATGCGCTGGCAGAAGGCGACTCGCTGTGGCTGGACCGCAGCGAGATCGAGGCTGCGACGGGCTGGAGCTGGACGCCCGAAGGCCTGTGCCAGGGTGACCTGTGCACGCCCTTGCCGCGCCACAGCGCCAAGCCGATGGTGCGTGGCGACCAGCTCGACATCGCTGCGCTCTGGCAACACATGGGCCATCCGGTCGAACACGATTCGGCGGGCCAGACCTGGGTGCTGGGAACAGCTGCTGCAGCGCGAGCACAAGCGCTGTCCACGCTCGAGGCGCCTGACTTCGAATTGCCCGACCTTGAGGGCCGCACGCATCGACTCTCAGACTACCGCGGCAAAAAGGTCTTGCTGGCGACCTGGGCCTCTTGGTGAGGGTGTAGAGCCGACCTGTCCGTGTGGCAGGTACTGTTCGACGAACTCAAGTCGCAAGGCTTCGTGATCCTGGCGGTGGCCACCGACCAGGCAGAGCCGGCGCGGCCCTGGATCGAGGCCGCCAAGCCAAGCTATCCCTGCCTGATCGACCGTGACCATCACGTTGCCGACCTCTATGGCCTGGTCAACGTGCCGCAGGCGGTGTGGATCGACGAGCAAGGCCACATCGTGCGTCCGCCAGAGACCGCTGGCTCCACCGATGGCTTTCGGGGCATGGACCGCAAGACCTTCACGCTGTCCGAGGCGATCATCGCCGAGCGCGAACGCATCAAGTCGCTGTACCTCGATGCGGTCCGTGACTGGGTCGCCAAAGGCGCGAAGAGCAAACACGTGCTCTCGCCGCAGGCTGCGCAGGCAAGAGTGAAGGCTGCCGATCCGGCAATCGGGCGGGCGCATGCGCTGTTCCGTCTCGGCCAGCACCTGTTGCGCGAGGGCCAGGCCGACGAAGCGGCGCAGCGCTTCGCCCAAGCCATCGAACTGCATCCAGACTCCTGGAACGTCTGGCGCCAGACCGCGCAGAAAGACGCTCGCGGACTGGCTGCCGGCCCCGCGTTCTGGGCTCGCGTCGATGCGCTAGGCCATCGACCGTACTACCTGCCGATCGAGATGGCAGGCGTTTGAGCCTGGTAGGGCCTGCCAGCCGCCTTCCGGCACGACCTGGCAAGCTCTGGCAGGCTCTGGCAGGCCCGCAGATCGTCGAGAGGAGATCGCCCCGATGCCCTGGCTAGAGACGGGTTGGGGGCGTCACCGCGCGCCCAGGCGCAGGGGCCGAGTCGGGCCGCGATCAGGGGCTGGGACAGCCCGCCATCTGGCCTGGTAGGCCGCCTCGCTGGGCAGGTCTAGCCCACCGCGGGTGATCGACAAGGCGGTGGTGGTCAGCGATGGGCCAGGCACTGGCGATCAGCCCGACCGGGAAACTGGCGCTGGCAGCACTGCTGCGCGGCAACGCCGCTTCGAAGAGCGCGTGTTTCTGCCATCGCCATGGCAGCGTCGTCGCCAGGCGAATCGACGGCCAGAAAATGACCGCCACCCACGAGAAGCAGGTGCGCGGCGTGCCCGAGGGTGTGGTGTTCAGCCAGAGCGGTCGCCACGTCTATGTCGGCGACTTCATCGATTGAAGAGCTCTCGATGCCACGGGTCGGCGGCAAGCGATGGGCTTCGATACCTCTGGGGCGCAGCACCAGGCGCCGATCGACTCGCGCTACAGTCTTGCGATGTCGCCGATCGCCACCCCCCAGCCCTCTGATCCGCCCGAACCCGCCGCGCCGCGGCTGGTGATCCTGTGGGGCAGTTCGGCGTTGGATGCGGCCAGCGCTGGCGAACTCGCATTTCGCTACGCCGCAACCGCTGCCGCGATGGACATCGCGGTTGAGCTGCATGCGGTGAGCGCCGGCGCAGTTCAACACCTGGCCGAAGGCGCAACCGGTCAGGCTTTGCGGGACCGGATCCGCCAGGCCACTGAGGCAGGCGCCTGCGTCTATGTCTGCCCAGCGGCGCTCGCCGGGCAAGGCCTGGTGATGCAAGACCTGATCGAGCAGGTCTCGGGCGTGCGCGGCGCGGCGTCCTTGCTCGCTGCCGGTTTGGCGCCTGGCGCGCGGTTTCTGAACTTCTGACGCCCCCCGCGATGTGCGGTCACGGGCACATGCCACAATCGCGACTCTTCTGAGCCTGCCACGCAGGATCTCAGGTCAGCGGTTCCGTGAGATCCGCGCAGGCTTCAAGCGCCCCCGGCGCGCCTGGTCGACCTGAGTCGCTCGCGCCATCACGCCTCTAACGCCCTCGCTGAGCTCGCCGAAGACGCGGCCTGCTGCGCATTGTTTCAACGTTCAATGGTCGCCCTGCCAGCGGCCAGTCTGTCATCCACATGCATCACGATCACGAATGGAATGCCGGCGACATGAGCTGCGGCGATCTGGTGCTGGCCTTGCGCCAGCGCATGCGCCAAGCACCGGGCCAGGTGCTCAAGCTCATCGCGCTAGACGCAGGCGCGCCGGCTGACCTGCCGGCCTGGTGCCGCATGACAGGCAATACGCTGTTGGCGCAGGACCCCGAGACCCACGCTTACTGGATTCGCGCCAAACCTTGATGTCCCCTTGGGCGCAGCCTGCGCCCTGATTGCCTGCCCATGGCGCAGCTTGCGCCTTGATTCACCCCCACCACCCCTGTAGGAGCCCAGCATGCCCGGAAAATACGTTATCAGCCTGACCCACGGTCTGGACAACACCGACAAAGCCACCGTGGCGTTCGTCGTCGCCAACGCCGCGGTCGCGTCTGACAAGGACACCGTCGTCTTTCTGTCGATCGAGGCCACCCGCTTGGCGCAGCATGGCGCTGCAGACGGTGTCCACGAAGAGGGCTTCGCGCCGCTGAAGGACTTGATGGAGAACTTCGCCAAGGCCGGCGGCCGGATTTTTGTCTGCTCGCCATGCTTCAAGAAGCGCAAGCTCGACGAGGACAAGCTGGTCGCAGGCGCGCTGATCGTCGGCGGCGCCAAGCTGGTCGAGTTCATGAGCGAAGGCGCTTGCCCGAGCATCAGCTACTGATCGGGACGCGATCCATGCATGCCTCACGACGCAACATCCTGATCGGCACCGCCGGCCTGCTCAGCGTGGCTGCGCTGCGCCCGGTGATGGCGCAGAGCAAGAAACTGCGCTTTGGCGTCGGTCCGCTGCTGCCCAACCCCGAGGACACCAAGAAGGCCTACATGCCGGTGTTTGCCCACCTGGCCAAGCAGTTGGGCGCCGACTTCGAGCTCTTCGCCACCACCGACTGGGCCGGCATGGCCGTGGCGATGGCCTCGGGCAACCTGGACCTGGCGTGGATGGGCCCTTGGGGCTACATCATCGCCAACAACCAGACCGGCTGCCAGGCGGTGGCCACCGTCAAGTACGACGACAAGCCGATCTACCACGCGATCGTCATCGCCCGG
>CALQBT020000058.1 GCA_943328885.2 Bordetella parapertussis
GCTGCTGCGCCGGCGAAGAAGGCTGCTGCGCCGGCGAAGAAAGCTGCTGCGCCGGCGAAGAAGGCTGCTGCGCCAGCGAAGAAGGCTGTTGCGCCAGCGAAGAAGGCTGCTGCGCCGGCGAAGAAAGCGGCTGCGCCCAAGGCCGCAGCGCCGGCCAAGCCGGTGGCGAAGGCCGAACCGGCCAAGAAGGCTGTCGCCAAGAAGGTGAGCGCTACAGCGAAGACGGCGCTGAGCCCAGCGGCAGCTTGGCCGTTTCCGACCGGCAACAAACCCTGAGCAGCGTTTTGGCCCGAGATTTGAAACCCGGCGATGGCCGGGTTTTTTTATGTCTAGCAGGTCTTGATCGACATCAGGCGCGAGAGCAGTTTGGCCTGAAACTTCCGATGCTCGGCCAGCGCCGCGATTGCTGGCTTGCGATAGGTCTCGACATCATCAGGCCGCCCGCAGAGATCGGCAATCTGAGATATTCTGGAATTGATATAAGCCACGTCATCAGCTTCTCCGCAAATGGGTAGTTGGGCGCTGGCGAGCTTTGCAAGTACCCAGGCATCTTCCAAATATCCAAGATTTGCTGAACACCAAGATACATCGACTTGTATTAAAGGAATCATTCTTTTGTGGATTGATTCTGTATTAATTGATTCAAGAACACTACTAGCTTCAAGGTATTTTTTTTCGATCGTAAGAATCAGACCCCAAAGCATCTTTGTAAGAAAGTCAAGCCCCGAACTGCCGATCGCCACATCAAATGTTGTTGCAGAGGAAGCCTCTATCGACGCTCGTCTAAAATCCGCTGTTATTTCTAAACCGAAAGTGTCGGCCAAGCGGACATTTGCCGCGCGGAACGCGGCCACGTTGTAGAGCATGGCACTTACCGTGGCCTCATCGCCTTCAGCGGCAGCGCTCTGTCGCGTACGTTCGTACCACGGCCTTGCCAGATCGAACTCCCCGACCAATTGGTAAGCATCGGCCATGACCAATGAGGCTCGCGCCAGCGCCTGATGGTCGTCTGGCTTTGCCGAGATCAGCGCTTGCTCAAGATGCACGGCCATCTGTTCGTACTGGCACTCATTGAATTCCATGTGCGCCATCCAGGCGGCGCAACTGGGCAGCGCTGACTCGGTGTTCAATGCGACAGCCAGTCCATGGGCCCGTCGAATCCTGTCGTAGGCTTCGCGAGGTTTCTTTTGAAAGTAATTCAAGACCCCTTCGGCGAGCATCAACCACGAGGCCACCTCGGGATGCAATTGATCGCTGAACTGCGAGCGCACGACGGCGATGGAGGTCAGCGCCTGGCTTGTGTTGCCATGCCGCGCGAAGTGCGATGCCGCCCGGCATACCGTCCGTGCCCACAGCACCGGGTCGCGGGTGCTGCTGGCCTGCTCATTCAGGCTGGCGAGCAGCCTGGAGTCCATCGCTTCACCTGCTGAGCAAAGCCGAGGTGGCGGCCAGGTATCTGGCGGCGGTGGTCTCGGCAATCTGTGAGGGCATGTCAGGCGCCGGCGCCTTTTTGTTCCAGGGCGCGCCACCGACCTGCGCAGTTTCAAGCCAGTCACGCAGGAACTGCTTGTCATAACTCGGCGGGTTGCTGCCCTCTCGGTAGGACGCCAGTGGCCAGAATCGCGATGAGTCCGGTGTCAGGATCTCGTCCATCAAGGTCAGCGTGCCGTCACCCGCCAGACCGAATTCGAACTTGGTGTCGGCGATGATGATGCCGCGGCTCAGTGCGTAGGCTGCGGCCTCGCGGTACAGGCTGACCGCGATCTCGCGCACCCGTCCAGCGAGATCGGCGCCGATGATGTCGGCCATGCGGTCAAAGCTGATGTTCTCGTCATGCTCGCCCATCTCGGCCTTGGTCGCAGGCGTGAAGATCGGCTCGGGCAGTCGGCTGGCGTTGTGGAGGCCCGTGGGCAACGCGACGCCGCAGACTTCGCCGTTTTGCTGGTACTCCTTCCAGCCCGATCCGGCCAGATAGCCGCGGACCACGGCTTCGACCGGCAGCGGCTTCAATCGCTTGACCAGCATCGCACGGCCGCTCACCTGGGCCACCTCATCGGGGGCGACCACGCTCTCGGGCGCTTCGCCGGTGAGGTGGTTGGGCACGATGTGCGCGAGTTTGTCGAACCAGAACAGCGCCATCCGGGTCAGCAGCGCACCTTTGCCGGGGATCGGCTCACCCATCACGACGTCAAAGGCCGAAATGCGGTCCGAGGCCAGCATCAGCAGCCGGTCATCGCCAACCGCGTAGTTGTCTCGAACCTTGCCGCGGGCCAGCAGCGGCAGCGAGTGCAGATGGGATTCGAACAGGGCAGAGGTGCTCATGGCTGGCGTCTCGGGCGTTTTCGCGGCGGTCTGGAGGAGGTCGCTCGATTGTGCCTTTCAGACCCGGCCCCGGGCTTGATCCCGGACCCGCCAGACCCTGAACGAATCAGCCCGCCTTGCCTTGTGTCAGGCCGCGCCGTGCCAGCATGGGCCGGCACGCAGCCCCGTCAGGTCACCAACTGGGCCAGTTCACCGCTGGCATAGCGCTGGGCCACGGTGAGCAGCGGCAAGGCCTTGATCTTGCTGCCCTGACCCGAGCAACCAAACTGCACATAGCGCTGCAGGCAGATGGCTTTGGCGGCCTCGCGCGCGGGCTTGAGGTAGTCGCGCGGATCGAACTTGCTCGGATTCTCGGCCAGGTAGCGGCGGATTGCGCCGGTCATCGCCAGCCGGATGTCGGTGTCGATGTTGATTTTGCGCACGCCGTATTTGATGGCTTCCTGGATCTCCTCGACTGGCACGCCGTAGGTCTCCTTCATGTCGCCGCCGAACTGACGGATCTCGGCCAGCAGGTCTTGCGGCACGCTCGAACTGCCGTGCATCACCAGATGGGTGTTGGGGATGCGGCGGTTGATGGCCTTGATGCGGTCGATCGCCAGGATGTCGCCGGTGGGTTTGCGGGTGAACTTGTAGGCGCCGTGGCTGGTGCCGATGGCGATCGCCAGCGCGTCGAGTTGGGTGCGCTTGACGAAGTCTGCGGCCTGCTCGGGGTCGGTGAGCAATTGCTCTCGCGTCATCGTCGCGTCGGTGCCGTGGCCGTCTTCCTTGTCGCCTTTCATGGTCTCGAGCGACCCCAGGCAGCCCAACTCGCCTTCAACCGTGACGCCCAAGCGGTGCGCCAGATCGACCACGCTGCGCGTGACGTCGACGTTGTAGTCGTAGCTCGCGATGGTTTTGCCGTCGGCCTGCAGCGAGCCGTCCATCATCACCGAACTGAAGCCCAGGGCTATCGCACCCTGGCACACCGCCACGCTCTGGCCATGGTCCTGGTGCATCACCAAGGGCACGTTGGGCCAGGATTCGACCGCCGCGGAGATCAGGTGCTTGATGAAGTGCTCGCCGGCGTACTTGCGGGCGCCCGCGCTGGCCTGCAGGATCACCGGCGCGTCCACTTCGGCTGCGGCCGACATCACCGCTTGCACTTGTTCGAGGTTGTTGACGTTGAATGCCGGGATGCCGTAGCCCATTTCGGCGGCATGGTCCAGCAGTTGGCGCATCGAGACGAGTGGCATGGTCAATCCTGTTCGTGTGGGTTTGAAAGCCGGCGGTCCGGCCACCGGCATCGGAGCAGTTCAAACTGCCCGGCCGCTTGCCGGCAGCAGCGGTCTGATTCTATCGACAGCATGGGCGCCCAGTTGCCCGAGGTTCGAGCTTCAGGCCACGGTCCATGTGGTCGATTTCATGCCGGATCGCAACCCGTGCACCGTAAGCCCTCAGCCGACCCGGCAGACCTTGAGCATGTTGGTGCCGCCCGGATAGCCCATCGGCTCGCCGCAGGTGATCGCATAGGTGTCACCCGTGCGCAGCACGCCACGCTCGACCAGCACCCGCTCGGCTTCGGCCAGCGCGGTATCGCGGTCGCCATGCGCGGGCATCAGCAGCGGCCGCACATTGCGGTACAGCGCCATGCGCGCCTGCGAACTGGGTTTTGACGTCAGTCCGAAGATCGGTACATGGATGTTGTGCCGGCTCATCCACAGCGCCGTCGAGCCCGATTCGGTCAGCGCAACGATCGCCTTGCAACCGAGGTGGTAGGCGGTGAACAGCGCGCCCATCGCGATGCTCTGGTCGATGCGGCCAAACACCCGGTCGGTGAAGTTGGCATCCAGCCGCACATCCTCGGCCCGCTCGGCTTCGAGCGCAATCTGCGCCATTTGCTCGACAGTTTCCACCGGGAATTTGCCGGCGGCCGTCTCGGCTGACAGCATCACCGCGTCGGTGCCGTCGAGCACGGCGTTGGCCACATCGCTGACTTCGGCCCGAGTGGGTACCGGGTTGACGATCATGCTCTCCATCATCTGGGTCGCGGTGATCGCGATCTTGTCCATCTCTCGGGCCATGCGGATCATCTTCTTCTGCAGTGCCGGCACAGTGGCGTTGCCGACCTCGACCGCCAGGTCGCCGCGCGCGACCATGATGCCGTCGCTGGCGCGCAGAATGGCTTCCAATTGCGGAATGGCCTCGCTGCGCTCGATCTTGGCGATCATCGCCGGCTTGTGGCGCCAGGGTTCGCCCGCGACGTTGGCCAGTTGGCGTGCCATCTCCATGTCGGTGGCGTTCTTCGGAAAGCTCACTGCCAGGTAGTCGCACTGGAAGGACATGGCTGTCTTGATGTCCTCCATGTCCTTGCCGGTGAGCGCCGCAGCCGTCAGCCCGCCGCCCTTCTTGTTGATGCCCTTGTTGTTGCTGAGTTCGCCGCCGACCTTGACGAGGGTGTGGACCTGCTCGCCGCGCACCGCCTCGACGGTCAGCACGATCAGGCCATCGTTGAGCAGCAAGGTGTCGCCGGGCGTCACGTCGCGGGGCAACTCCTTGTAGTCCAGTCCCACACCGTCGAGGTCGCCTGGCTCGGTGCGGTCCGCGTCGAGGATGAAGCGCGCACCGTTGACCAGCATCACCCGACCTTCGACAAACTTGCCGACGCGGATCTTCGGGCCCTGCAGGTCGGCCATGATGGCCACCGGCTTGCCGATTTTTTCGGCGATCTGGCGCACCAGTGCGGCGCGGTCGATGTGGTCCTGCGCCTTGCCGTGGCTGAAGTTCAATCTCACCACATCGACGCCGGCCAGCAACAAGCGCTCGAGCACCTCCGGGTCGCTGCTCGCCGGGCCCAGGGTGGCGACAATCTTGGTGGCACGCGGCATGGCTCGGTCCTGCAGTGGATGAGCCGCAATTATCGGCGCGGCCACAGCCCCGGCTGGCTGGCTCGATGTTTCTTTGCAGCGCGCCCTGCAGCTGTCGATGGGGCCGCGTCGGCCGCCGCCCGCTGCTCAGCCGGCGGCGCGTTGCTGCAGGATGTCGAGCGCCGGCAGGGTCTTGCCTTCGAGCATCTCGAGAAAGGCGCCGCCGCCGGTGGAGATGTAGCCCACGTCTTGCTGGATGCCGTACTTGTCGATGGCCGCCAAGGTGTCGCCGCCGCCGGCGATCGAGAACGCAGCGCTGTCGGCGATCGCCCGGGCAATGCTGGCCGTGCCGTGTGAAAAGGCTTCAAACTCGAACACTCCGACCGGACCGTTCCAGACGATGGTGCCGGCAGCCTTGAGCTGCGCGGCCAGGATTGCCGCGGTCTGGGGGCCGATGTCGAGGATCAGGTCGTCGTCCTCGACCTCACTGGCGGCTTTCACCGTGGCCTGGGCGTCGGCGGCAAATCGCTTGGCGCAGACCACGTCGACAGGGATAGGCACAGCCGCACCGCGCGCAGCCATCGCCGCGATCACGGCCTTGGCTTCGTCCAGCAGGTCGGGTTCGGCCAGGCTCTTGCCGATTTTCAAGCCGGCGGCCAGCATGAACGTGTTGGCGATGCCGCCGCCCACGATCAGGCCGTCGACCTTGGACGCCAGGCTGCGCAGGATGGTCAGTTTGGTGCTGACCTTGCTACCGGCGACGATCGCCAGCAGCGGTCGCCTGGGCGCGCTCAGTGCCCGGGTGATCGCGTCGACCTCGGCCCACAGCAACGGACCGGCGCAGGCCACGGGTGCGAACTGGGCGATGCCGTAGGTCGTGGCTTCGGCGCGGTGGGCGGTGCCGAAAGCGTCGTTGACGAAGATGTCGCATAGCGCGGCCATCTTGCGCGCCAGCGTCTCGTTGTTCTTCTTCTCGCCCGGGTTGAGCCGGCAGTTCTCAAGCAGCACGACCTCGCCGGGTTCGACGCGAACGCCATCGACCCAGTTCGAGACCAATCGCACCTCACGGCCGAGCAACTCTGCCAGCCGTTGGGCGACCGGCGCGAGCGAGTCCTCGGGCTTGAACTGGCCTTCGGTAGGCCGGCCCAGGTGCGAGCTGACCATCACCGCCGCGCCCGCGCTCAGCGCCATCGCGATGCAGGGCACCGAAGCGCGGATACGGGTGTCCTCGGTGATGTGGCCGGCGTCGTCCTGCGGCACGTTGAGGTCGGCGCGTATGAACACGCGTTGGCCGGCCAGCTTGCCTTGGGCCACGAGTTCGTCGAGTCGCAGGATGTTCATCATCAGCAGGGTGTCTTGAAAAGGTTTTTGTGCCAGCGGCGAGTGTGGCAGATCACCAGCCCAGCCCCAGGCGCAGGGTCAACATCACGCCAGTGCCCACGACGATGGTGCTCAGCATGTCACGCCGCCAGACAAACCAGGCCACTGCCGCGGCCGCGCCGATCAAGCGCGCGTCGGCCCAAGTGCTGAGCAACTGCCCCTGGCTCATCACCAGGTCGGGCGCGATCACTGCCGCCAGCGCGCCGATCGGCGCGTAGCGCAGGCCCTCGCGCAGCCACTCCGGCATCGGGAGCTCTCGCGAGGGCAGGATGAAGAAACCTCGCGTCAGCAGCGTGATCAGCACCATCCCGGCGATGGTCACCAGGGTCTGCCAGTCGCTCATGCTGACTTCCTGGGGTTTGGCGCGTCTGGCCGAACGGGCCGGGCGCGGTCTATCACCGTGCCCACCACCACCGCGGCTGCGATGGCCACCAGCATGTTGAGCTTGAGCGGCAGCGCGATGGCCGCCACCGCTGCGCTGCCGCCCACCAGCGCCGGCAGCCAGGTCGCGCGGTCCGACAGCAGCGAGCAGGTCATCGCCAGCAGCGCCACGGTGCCGGCAAAGCCCAAGCCCCATTGCGTCGGTACATGGTGGCCCAGCGCGATACCTAGCAAGGATCCGACATGCCAGGAACCTGCATTGACCAGCACGCCACCCCAGAAATAAGGGATCTGCTCTGGCAAAGGCCTGGGATCGGGAAAGCGTTGCATGAACAGCACATAGTTCAGATCGGCGGCGAAGAAGGCCATCCGCGCGCGGCGTCCTAAGGGCAGGTGGGCCAGGTAGGGCCGCCACAGCGCGCTGAAGATCGCGAAGCGCAGGTTCAGGCAGACAGCGGTGGCCCACACGACCCAGATCGGCGCGCCACTGGCGATCAAGGGTGCGACGGCCAACTGCGCCGTGCCGGAGAACACTGTGATCGACATCAGCGCGGCCAGCCAGGGGTCCAGGCCGCTCTGGACCATCGCCACACCGGTCACCAGGCCCCAGGCAGCCAGACCCAGCGCGACCCCGCTCATCTCGCGTGCGCCGCGCCGGTACTCGGGGTGTTGTATCAGGGTTCGCCAGGGCCGCATCGGTCGGATTGTCCGATGTGTCGCGGTGGCGCTGCCGATGCTGAGTCTTGCGGCGCAGCGGCTGACCCGCCATCAACCCGGCCGGTGCGCTGAGCCTGGGGGTTTCAGCGCCGCAGCAGTGAGCGCAGATCGTTCTGCCAGCCCTTGAGCTTGTCGACGGCTTGCTGGCGCTGAGCCGGCGTGCTGCTGTTGTGCAGTTTGGCCAGCATGGCGCAGTTGGCTGCCATCAGCCGTTCGGCATAAGCCCGGTAGTCGGCGCGGGGTGATGTCGAGGCTTCGGTACCGAGCCGGCGCAAGCCGGCCTGCACCGTGGCCGCATCGCTGCGCTCGGTCTGCCATTGGCGCAGGCTGCGCACGATGTCGAGCTGGCGCTGGCGCCGTTCGGCCAGCCAGAGCTCGGGGTCGAAGGGCGATGCCGCCAACTCGCTGGCCAGCATCCGGCGTTGTGCCGGGTCTAGCCTGCCGTAGACCGACTCTGCCCGGTCGAGCATGCGTTCGAAAGCCGCCTTCTGGCGCTCGCCTGGCAATGGCTGCAGGTATTCGACGACGGCATCTTCGTGCTTCTTGGCCTGTTGCCGCTCCAGGTGCCTGATCTGCTCGGGCGACATCGAGCGGACCTGTTCGGCCAGCGCCGGCAGCGCGCGGTCGTAAGCGCGTTCGGCGCGTTGCTGCCAGCCCTCGACGGTGCTGCAGACCTGGGCCGGGCTGACTTTGTCCGCGGCCAGGGTCTGCATCGCCGCCAGCGCCTGCGCGTAATCGGGCAATTGGCTGGCGCGGTGCCAGACAAACCAGTCTTCGAGCGCTGCTTTGACACGGGGCGATTGCTCGGCGCTGAAGTCGGCATAGCCGTCTAGCCACCAGTAAGCGAGCATTGAGCCCTGGTTGTAGCTCAGTTGCACCGCACTGCAAGCCACGAACAGAGGCAACAGCCACAGGATAATCCAGATCCTCAACCGCATCGACACTGGCTCCCACATGACTTTGGACATTGTGATCATGGCAGCGGGCAAAGGCACCCGCATGAAATCAAGCCAGCCCAAGGTGCTGCACCGGCTGGCCGGTCGGCCTTTGCTGGCGCATGTGCTGGCCACCACCGCGACCCTGGGCGCTCAGCGCTGCTGGGTCATCACCGGCCATGGCGCCGAGGCCGTTGAGTCTGCCATCGCCGGCTCCGGCGCGCAGGCGGTGCGCCAGATCCCGCAGTTGGGCACGGGGCATGCGATCGCGCAGGTGCTGCCGCAGTTGTCCGGGTCAGGCACCACGCTGATCCTCAATGGCGATGTGCCGCTGATCGAGCCGGGCACGGCGCGCGCGCTGGCCGAGGCCTGCGATGGTCAGCGCCTGGCCTTGCTGACCATCGAGCTCGACGACGCCACAGGCTACGGCCGCATCTTGCGATCGGGCGACCCGCACGGCGGCCGCGTGCTGGGCATCGTCGAGCACAAGGACGCCAGCGCAGCGCAGCGCGAGATCCGCGAGGTCTACACCGGCATGATGGCCGCACCGACCGAGGCGCTCAAGCGCTGGGTCGCGGCGCTGAGCAAGGACAATGTCCAAGGCGAGTACTACCTGACCGACATCGTCGCGATGGCCGTGGCCGAGGGCGTGCCGGTCGTCGCCACCCAGCCCGGCGACGACACCGAGGTGCTGGGCGTGAACAGCCCGCTGCAGCTCGCCGACCTGGAGCGACGGCTGCAGCGCCGCCAGGCCGACGCGCTGATGGAGGCGGGTGTGCGCTTGGCCGACCCGGCGCGCTTCGACCTGCGAGGCACGCTGGCTACCGGGCGCGATGTCGAGATCGATGTCGGCTGCATCTTCGAGGGCGCGGTGACGCTGGGCGACGAGGTCCGCATCGGCGCTCACTGCGTGATCCGCGATGCGGTGATCGCAGCCGGTGCGGTGATCCATCCTTTCTGCCATATCGAGGGCGCGCAAGTCGGCGCCGGCGCTCTGGTCGGGCCATATGCGCGTTTGCGTCCGGGCGCAGATCTGGGACCCGAGGTGCACATCGGCAACTTTGTCGAGGTCAAGAATTCGACCTTGGGACGCGGTGCCAAGGCCAACCACCTGGCCTACCTCGGCGACGCGACGGTGGGCGAGCGGGTCAACTCCGGCGCGGGCAGCATCACCGCCAATTACGACGGCGCCAACAAGCACCGCACGGAAATCGGCGCCGATGTGCATGTGGGCTCCAACTGCGTGCTGATCGCGCCGCTGACGATTGGCGCTGGCGCCACGATTGGTGGCGGCTCCACCATCACCAGGGACACACCGCCGGGGGCCCTGAGCGTCGCGCGTGGCCGTCAGATTGCGATTGCCGGATGGAAACGCCCGAAGAAGTGAGCCCTGCCCTGCAAGCGGCCCGCGCGCAAGTGGCC
>CALQBT020000059.1 GCA_943328885.2 Bordetella parapertussis
ATACAAAGTCATGGTTTCAGCCGAGTCCTGTATCAGGTCAGCGACATCGTCCATGGTGTTGATCAACGAGTGAATCTGCTCGCGGTCAATCGGCGTGATGAAGGTCTTGTGCAGCAGGCGATGGACTTCGGCAGTGACCCGGTCGGCCAGCTTCTCGGCAGCGTCGACCTCGGCGGCGTATTTCTCTCGCAAGGTCTGGTCGCTGTAGTTCTGCACCATCGCCATGAAGGCGCGCGCGCCGACCACGATATGGCGACCATGGTCGTTGAAGAGTTCAAAAAAATTGCCCTCGCGGGGCAGCAACTTGCCGAAAAACATGGGGAGGTCTCCGAGGGATAGGCCAGGCGCCGGCGATGGACACACGAACCGTCAAGCAATAGTCATCAACCTGTCACACAAACATTGTAAGCAGCGCGAAGGCGCGCGGTCTCGATTCAATTAAAGCGAGGTAAGTGACGAAATATGAAGTAAACAACGCCAATGAGGCTCAGCCCGGCCCACAGAAAATCCAGCTTGAGCGACTGGCCGCTCGCCAACAACATGAACTCCGTCAGCGTGATGTTGAGACGGTCCAGGGTCCTGGACGGCTTGGACGCGACAGCAGGTTGGCAATCACCGCGTATAGAGTCTTTCCAGGCTTTGATCCGCGGTCGCGGGCAGGTGATCGGCCAGCAGCCCCAAGCCGGGTGCGACCAGCGCCGGGCAGATTTCGAGCAGAGGCTGCAACACGAAGGCGCGCAAGTGCAGGCGCGGATGCGGCAGCGTCAGGGCCACGCTGGCGAGCACCGTGTCGCCGTGCAGCAGCAGGTCCAGATCGAGCGTGCGCGGCGCATGGCGGTAGGGCCGCTGGCGCCCGAATGACTGCTCGATCGCCTGCAGCGCGGCCAGCAAGGACTGCGGGGTCAACAGCGTGTCGATCACCGCGACGGCGTTGAGGTAATCGGGTCCGACGGCGTCGATCGGTGCGCTGCGGTACTGGGCCGATGTCTGCACCAGCGTGCAGCCTGGCAAGGCCGCCAGCGCGGCCAGCGCGGCGTGCAGCGTGGCGCTGGCGTCGCCGAGGTTGGCGCCCAGACCAATGAAAGCGCGCTGCGTCAGCAGGTCAGGCATGTGCCGGCAACGCGGCCCGGGGTTTCAGGTCTCGACCGCGGCAGCGCCAGCAGCGGCACCCGATCCACCCGCCGGCTTGCGCCGACGCCGGCGTCGCTTGCGCGCTGGGCCATCCACCGCGGACGCACCGGCCTCGTCAGCCTCGTCGTCTTGCTCGCGCTCGGCACTGGCTTGCGCCGCAGTTGCCTCGTGCGCCGCGTCAGCTGGGTCGGCAGGCTTGGCGCCACGCGGCACGGCTTTGCGGGGACGCTGGGCTTCCCTCGCGGCGACCAGCAAGGCCTCGCGCTCCTCGTCGCTGCCCAAGGAAAAATCTTCCCACCATTCGGCGAGTTCGACCGGTGCTTCGCCGACATCGGCGCGAAGCCGCAGGAAATCGAAAGCAGCGCGAAATCGCAGCTGCTCGATCAACGAGAAAGCGGTATTGGACTGGCGGCGCTCGAAGCGAGGCTGCATCATCCAGATCTCGCGCATGTCGGCACCCAGCTTGCCGCCGCCCGAGATGTCGCCAATGCGCGCGGCAAACACCGCGTCCACCGCCTGCTGCAAGGCCGGCACGGTGGCCTCGCCCGCAGCTCGGCGCTGTTGCCAGCCTGCGAGCACGTCGTGCCACAGCAAGCAAGACAGCAGAAAGCTCGGCGCCACCGGTTTGCCTTCGCCAACGCGGCGGTCGGTGTCCATCAGCGCTTGGCGGATGAACTCCTGCTGCTGTGCGGTGCTTCGGGCCTCGTCGAACACCGCATCGAGCACCGGGAAGACGCTGCGGTGCAGGTTCTGGCGCTTGAGCGCGGCGATGCTGGCCAGCGCATGGCCAGTCTGCAGCAGCTTGATCATCTCGTCGAACATGCGCGAGGCTGGCACATTGGCCAGCAGCGGCGCGGTCTCGGCGATCGGCGCGTGGGTGCTGGGCGCGAAATCGAAGCCGAGCTTGGCGGCAAAGCGAATCGCGCGGATGATTCGCACCGGATCTTCGCGGTAGCGTGTGGCCGGGTCGCCGATCAGCCGCAGCAGCCTGGCCTTCACGTCAGCGATGCCGCCGTGGTAGTCGACGACGACCCTTGTTTCGGGGTCGTAGTACATCGCGTTGATCGTGAAGTCGCGGCGCGCCGCATCCTCGACCTGCGGACCCCAGACGTTGTCGCGCAGCACCCGGCCGCTGGCATCCACGGCGTGGGCAGAGCCGGCCAGCGCGGCCTTGCTGGTCTTCTCGTTGCCCGCCACCTGGGTGGCCTCGCTGTTGTCCATGTAGGCACGGAAGGTCGAGACCTCGATCACCTCGTGGTCGCGGCCCCGGCCATGCACCACATGGACGATGCGAAAGCGTCTGCCGATGATGAAGGCGCGCCTGAACAAGCCCTTGACCTGCTCGGGCGTGGCGTCGGTGGCGACGTCGAAGTCCTTGGGTCGCAATCCCACCAGCAGGTCGCGCACCGCGCCGCCCACCACATAGGCTTGGAAGCCGGCCTGCTGCAAGGTGCGAACAACCTTGACCGCGCGGTCGTCGACCAGCGAAGGGTCGATGCCGTGCTGGCTGGCCGGCACCTCGACCCGCTGGCCGAGCGGGATCACGGGCGCTGCGGCAACGGCCGCGGTCTCGGGCGCTGCGGCCGCAACCGGCGCGGACTTGCCCAACAAGCGACTGATGAATTTTTTGATCATGCAAACAACCTCAGGATGCGCCAGCCGCGCTGCAGGGCAATCGCCTCTAGCGCCGGGCTGGGATTGGTGGCCACCGGCTCGCTCACGATCTCGAGCAGCGGCAGGTCGTTGGTGGAATCGCTGTAGAACACGCTGTGTTCGACAGCGCTCAGATGCTGGCCCATGCCGGCCAGCCAATCGCGCACGCGTTCGATCTTGCCCTCGCGGAACGATGGAACACCCCGGATGAGACCGGTGGCCGCGCCGTCGCTGTCGCGTTCGAGTTCGACCGCGAGCAGGTGCTCGACACCCAACGCATCGGCGATCGGCCGGGTGATGAACTCGTTGGTCGCGGTGACGATGGCGACCAGGTCACCGGCTGCGCGGTGCTGGTCGAGCAGCGCGCGCGCGGCGGGCAACAACTGTGGCGCCATCACCTCGGCCATGAACCTGGCGCTGGCAGCCAGCTGTTCGTCCAGGCTGCGATCGCGCCAGGCCCGGGTGCTGAAATCGATGTACTCGGCGATGTCCAGGCAACCCGCCAGGTACTGACGATAAAACTCGTCGTTGCGGCGGCGGTGCAGTTCAGCGTCGACCCAGCCCTGGGTGACCATGAACTCACCGAAAGCGTGGTCGGAATCGCCGGCGATCAAGGTGCCATCGAGATCGAACAGCGCGAGCTTCATGGGGCGGGTTCCAGCGCAGGTGGGCGCTCTTGGGTCAGCATCTTCTTGAGCAAGGGCACGGTCACCAGGCGCTGTTCGGCCAGCGCAAAGCCGTCGAGCCGGCTCAGCAAGCCCATCAGATAGCCCATGTCGCGCGGCAGGTGGGTCAACAGATAGTCCATCACCTCGTCTGACAGGAGAATTCCGCGGCGGTCGGCCTCGCGGCGCAGCGCCGCGCGGGTCTCGGACTCACCCAGGGCTTGCAGCGCAAACACATGGCCCCAGCCCAGCCGGGTGCGCAGATCGTCGCGCAGATCCAGATCGACCGGCGGCAAGCGACCCGCCCCCGCCCACTGCACGCCATGGGCGCTGGCCTCGACAAACAGCGCAAATGCCGCCTGCTGCTGCCGGGCGTCGAGTGCGTCGCAGTCGTCGACCACCACCAAGCGCCAGGCTTCGTCCAGCGCCCACGGCGACGGTGTTGCCGCATCGAACCAGCCCACCAGCGCACCCTCGGCTTGCTGCTGGCAGGCCAGGGCACGCAGCAAACGCGTCTTGCCCGTACCGACTGCGCCCCAGAGGTAGACCGGTGCCGCAGCGCCCCGGTTCAAACCCAGTTCGCGCAGGTGTTGCACGACAGCGGCGTTGCGACCCACCACCAGGTTGTCAAAACCGTCGGCCGGGGAGGGGCTGATCGGCAAGGGCAACTGTTTCATCGCTGGGCAGCGCTCAAGCACCAGGCCGTCAACGAGATGTCGCCGAGGGGCAAGGTCCGGTGCAGGGTTGGGCGTGAGGCAGGGATGAACTTCATCGACTAGGCTGGGGCCAAGGGCCAGATCTTGGTCGGGTCCGACCACAGGTACAAGCCCGGACCCGGTTGCGCCAAGTCACTCGGCGCGGCGCACCGGGGCGAACTCGAACTCGCTATTGTATGAGGCGAGCTCAATGCAGCCGTGGCGCCCCGCCCTGCCGTAATTCGGCCAATCGCTCGCGCAGCGCGGCCGCATCCGTCGCCTCGGGTCTGGCCGATAAATAGGCCGAAAGATCCTCAGCTGCCTCGGCCGGGCGGCCGAGCTCGGCCCAGGTCAGGCCACGGTCACGAACTTGCTCCATGGCTTGGGGCAGCAGCAGCACGAGGCGCTGCTGCACCGCCAGCAAACGCGGCCAGTCTTCGGCGGCGTGGGCGATTTCCTTCAAATTGAACAGCAGCCGGGCCAGCACATCGCGCGCTGGCGCAGCCTGCAGGAACAGACCCAGCGGCGCCTCGAAATCGCCCGCCAGGCCGTGTCGGGCCCGGTAAGGCCCGAGACGTTCGTCGAGTTCGTCGCGCGACAGCGAACGGCCGTTGAACGGATCGATCACCACCTCGCCCTGCGGCAGTCGCAGCTTGATCAAGAAATGACCAGGAAACGACACCCCGCGCGCCGTCAGTCCGAGCTGCGAGGCCAGCTCGCAATACAGCAAGGCCAGCGTGATCGGGATGCCGCGCCGCGTCGCCAGCACCTGGTGCAGATAGCTGTTGCTGCGATCGTAGTAATTGTTGACGTTGCCAGCAAAACCCAGCTCGACGAAGAAAAACTGGTTCAGCGACTGCAGCCGCCGCAGCGCAGGCGCATCAGCAGGCAGCTTGGCTTTGAGCCGGGCCGCCAGCAAGTCGATCTCGGCCAGCACCGATTGCGCGTCGAGTTCGGGGTGGTCGTCATGCGCCACGCAGATCGCCGCCTCGAGCAGCGCAAAGCCTTCGTCCTCGGCCACCAGCGACGCGAAATAACCCAAAGCAGTGGGCGGGGCCAGCGGCCAGGGATTGCTCGCCATCGCTCAGGCTCGGTGCATGAAACTGCGGGCCTTGATGCCGAGCAGCGCCAGCGTGCCGAAGTACAGCAAGGCCGACAGCGCCAGCGCCAAGGCCATCGCCCCGGCACGCAGCAACTCATGACGGCCCAGCGCCAGCCAGTCAATCTGATGTGCGGCAAGCGCCATCAGCAGGCCCATCAAGCCACCCGCCAGCGCGACCCGCCAGGCGAACCCCGGCCAACCGGCCGCAGGCCGGTAACTGCCGCGCCGCTTCAGGCCCCACAGCAGGACCAGCGCATTGGCATTGGCCGCCAGGCCGATCGACAGCGCCAACGCCGCCACGCCCATCCCAAGACCCCAGATCAGCCCCGCATTCAGCACTTGGGTCAACACCAGAGCGGCGATGGCCACCCGCATCGGCGTGCGCATGTCCTGCTGCGCGAAGTACGCTGGCGCCACCACCTTGATCGCCACCAGGCCCAGCACACCCGCCCCCCAGCCGATCACCGCCAGCGTCGTCATCGCCACCGCCTGGGCGTCGAAAGCGCCGCGGTGGAACAGCACCGCGACCATCGGTTGAGCAAAGACCAACAGCGCCACCGCGCAGGGCAGCGCCAGCAGCAGCACCAGTCGCAGACCCCAGTCGAGCAAGCCGGAATAAGCTGCATCGTCGCCGCAGGCCTTGGCCGCGGACATCTGCGGCGTCAGCACCACGCCCAGCGCAACGCCGAGCAGGGCGATGGGCAATTCCATCAGCCGGTCGGCATAGACCAGCGAGGACACCGCGCCCACCCCCAGGTGGCTGGCGATCTGCGAGTTGATCATCAGCGAGATCTGCGCCACCGACACCCCCAGCAAGGCCGGCGCCATCTTGGCCAAAATGCGCCGCACGCCCGGATGCGCCCAGGCCGCCCGCAGGCGCGCCAGCGTGACCCCCAGGCGCGGCAACATGCCGATCGCCGCCAGCGCCGGCAACTGCAGCGCGAGTTGCAACACGCCACCGATCATCACCCCGATCGCCAGCGCGTAGACCGGCTCGATGCCGCGCGCGCGCAGCAAAGGCACGCCCAGCAACGCTGCGCCGATCACGCTCAGGTTGAGCAACACCGGCGTGAAGGCAGGCACCGCAAACCGGCGCCAGGTGTTGAGCACACCAGAGGACAGCGCGACCATCGACATGCATCCGATGTAAGGAAACATCCAGCGCGTCATCGCCACGGCGGCATCCTCGGTGGCTGTTGCGAAGCCCGATGCCAGCAGCCAGACCAGCATCGGCGCAGCCAGGATGCCGATGAGGCAGGTCAGCAGCAGCGCCCAGGCCAGCACCGTGGCCACCGCATCGACCAGCAAGCCGGTGGCATCGTCACCGTCGGCAGCGCGGGTGGCTGCCAGCAGCGGCACGAAGGCCTGCGAGAAAGCGCCCTCAGCAAACAAGCGCCGCAGCAGGTTGGGAATGCGAAAGGCGATCTGAAACGCATCCATCATCGCCGAGGTGCCGAACAGCGCAGCGCCGATCTGCTCGCGCACCAGCCCGGTGATGCGCGACAACAGCGTGAGAGCCGAGACGGAGAATGCGGCCTTGAACAGGTTCATGCGGGCTGGTGGCCCGGACCGGCAGGGCTTGCGGTCAGACGGGACAAGCTTGCATTATAGGAATCACCGTCGCCAGGGCTTGGCCCGATCAACAAGGCAATGCTATACTCGTCGTCTTTGCCCCACCCGAATAAAGTTCAGGATAAAGTACAGCAATGGCCACCGCTTCCAAAGCCAAGAAAAAAACAGTCCGCCTGGCGTCGGGCCGCAAACGCGCACGCCAGGACGTCGTCCTGAATGCCGCCAACACGGCGCTGCGCTCGAGGTTCCGCACCGTTGTCAAGAACGTGCAAAAAGCGCTGGACAAGGCTGCCACTGGCGGTGACAAGTCTGCGCCGGCTGAATTGTTCAAGACCGCGCAGTCGGTGATCGACTCGGTCGCCGACAAAGGCATCTTCCACAAGAACAAGGCTGCTCGTCACAAGAGCCGGCTGTCGGCCAAGATCAAAGCGCTCGCCGCATCCGCCGCTGCCTGATCTCGCCTCGGTTCTAAGCCAAAAGCCCGCGCGAGCGGGCTTTTGTCATTGCGGCCTCACCTCAAGATCGTGCGGCGACTTCAAACCGCTGCAGGGTCCGGCAGCGAGCTATACGGCTCGACCTGCAGTTCATTGTCGCGGGCAAAGTTCATCACGAAGTCCCATGCCATGAGCTCGAGTTCGCGCAGCGCCTCGTTGACGATCACGCACCTGACGCTGTCGATCACCTGAGGCACGCAGTAAGGCGAGTAGCCGATATGGGCGCTGATGCCGGTGACACCGCCATGGGGTCGGAAGCTCGACAGCGCACCGGCCAAACGCTCAGACCAGTCACTGGGGCGAAAAGGTCCTCCTGCCAAGGTGATGCCCCGGATCAGGAACTCGCGCGGTTTGGGAGTTGACATGCACACCGAGGGCAGGGGAACAGGCGGGCGATGGTCAAGAACCAGCAGCTGACGCTGCACCAGCACCGCGAATACCCCCTATTGTGCCGTGTATGCGCCGCGCCGCCTGCAAGCCTGGCCGGCTGCCAAGATCCCGGCCTATCGGGCCAGCACCCGCGCGGGCACCTTAGAATTGCAGTCTCACTGGCCGGTGCTTGCCCTGGTGGCAAGACACCGGTTTTTTCATGGTCAACCCCAGATCCGGAGCCATTCGATGACGTCCCACCTGATGAACACCTATGGCCGGCTGCCTATCGCGCTGTCGCATGGCCGAGGCTGCCGGGTCTGGGACACCGAGGGCCGCGAGTACCTCGACGGCCTGGGCGGTATTGCCGTGAACACCTTGGGCCATGGCCACCCCAAGCTGGTGCCCGCGCTGCAGGACCAGATCGCCAAGCTGATTCACTGCAGCAACTACTACGCCGCGCCGATGCAGGAAACGCTGGCGACCAAGCTGTGCGAGATCTCAGGGCTGGACGCCGTCTTCTTTTGCTCGACTGGCTTGGAAGCCAACGAGGGCGCGATCAAGATCGCACGCAAGTTCGGTCATGACCGCGGCATCGACCGGCCGGAGATCATCGTCTACGACAAGGCTTTCCACGGCCGCTCGATCGCCACCTTGTCGGCCACCGGCAACCCGAAGGTGCACGCCGGCTTCGGTCCGTTGGTCGAGGGCTTCGTGCGGCTCGCGCTCAACGATCTGGACGCGGTGCGCGAGGTCGCACGGACGAATCCGAATGTGGTGGCGATCTTTCTCGAGACGATCCAGGGTGAAGGCGGCATCAACCCGACCCACGTCGACACGCTGCGCGGCCTGCGCCAGATCTGCGATCAGCAGAATTGGCTGCTGATGCTCGACGAAGTGCAGTGCGGCATCGGCCGCACCGGCAAGTGGTTCGCCCATCAGTGGGCTGGTATCCAGCCCGACGTGATGCCGCTGGCCAAGGGTCTGGGATCGGGCGTGCCGATCGGCGCGATCGTCGCTGGCCCGCGCGCCAAAGATGTGCTGCAACCCGGCAACCACGGCAGCACTTTCGGCGGCAACCCGCTGGCCATGCGCGCGGGCATCGAGACCCTGCGCATCATGGAAGAAGAAGGCCTGATGGCCAACGCCGCGGCGATGGGTGAGCGGCTGCGCTTGCGCCTGACCGAGGGCCTGGGCTCCTTGACCGGCTTCAAAGAGATCCGCGGCCAGGGCCTGATGATCGGCATCGAACTGGACCGAAACTGCAACGACTTGCTGCTCAAGGCAGCGCATGCCGGGCTGCTGCTCAGCGTGACGGCCGACACCGTGATCCGCCTGCTGCCCCCGCTGATCATCAACGCAGCCGAGGTCGACGAGATCGCCGCCATCCTGGTGCCGCTGGTGCGAGACTTCCTGGCCACTCCCCAAGCTTGAGCCCGGCATGAAACCGGGGCCCAGCCTGATGAAGCACTACCTCCAGTTCAAGGACTTGCGGGCCGAGGAGTACGCCTACCTGTTCGAGCGCACCCGCACGATCAAGACGCGCTTCAAGAACTACGAGCGCTACCAGCCGCTGGTCGACCGCACGCTGGCGATGATCTTCGAGAAAGCCAGCACCCGCACCCGCGTCAGTTTCGAGGCCGGGATGTACCAGATGGGCGGCTCGGTGGTGCACTTGACCACCGGCGACAGCCACATGAGCCGGTCCGAGCCGATCGAGGACTCGGCCCGCGTGATCAGCCGCATGGTCGACCTGGTGATGATCCGAACCTACGAGCAGAGCAAGCTGGCCAGCTTTGCCGCGAACTCGCGCGTTCCGGTGATCAATGGGCTGACCAACGAGTTCCACCCCTGCCAGATCTTGGCCGACATCTACACCTTCATCGAGCAGCGCGGCGACATCGCGGGCAAGGTGGTGGCCTGGGTCGGCGACGGCAACAACATGGCCAACACCTGGCTGCAGGCCGCCGACATCCTGGGCTTCACGCTGCACATCAGCACGCCCCGTGGCTACGAGGTCGACCCGCTGCTGGGCGGGGTCAACAACCCGGCCTGCGTGAAGACCTTCAAGAGCCCGTTCGCCGCCTGTGAGGGTGCGCACCTGGTCACCACCGATGTCTGGACCAGCATGGGCTATGAGGCCGAGAACGAAGCGCGCCAGAAGGCCTTTGCCGACTGGTGTGTCGACACCCAGATGATGTCGCTGGCGCGGCCCGACGCGCTGTTCATGCACTGCCTGCCGGCGCACCGCGGTGAGGAGG
>CALQBT020000060.1 GCA_943328885.2 Bordetella parapertussis
ACTGATCATGCCGCACACCGCGACACGGGAAAACGGGTTCGCCAGCTGCATCACCGCGTCGAGAATGGTGCCGCCAACGTTCTCGAAATGACCGTCGATGCCGGCCGGGCAGGCCTGTTTCAGCGCTTGCAGCAGCGACGGCAGGTCTGCATGAGCCTTGTAGTCAATGCAGGCGTCAAAGCCGAGTTCATCGACCACGTAGCGGCACTTGTCAGCACCGCCAGCGATCCCGACCACCCGAACGCCGCGCGCCTTGGCCAACTGGCCCACCACACTGCCGACGGCGCCGCTGGCGGCCGAGACCACCACCGTCTCGCCAGCTTGGGGATTGATGATCTGGACCAGGCCATACCAGGCGGTGACGCCCGGCATGCCGACCGCGCTCAGATAGGCCGTCAACGGCACGCGGGAGGTGTCTATTTTTTGCAGCATGCTGCTCTGACCGGCATCGAACAGGCGGTACAACTGCCAGCCACCCGCACCCCGAACGGCGTCGCCGACCGAGAACAGCGGATTCTTAGACGCCACCACCTCGCCAGCTGTGCCGCCGACCATCACCTCGTTCAAGGCTTGCGGCGCGGCATAGCTCTTGGCGTCGTTCATGCGCCAGCGCATGTAGGGGTCCAGGCTGAGGTAGTGGTTGCGCACCAGCACCTGACCCTCGGCGAGTTCGGAGACAGGTGTCTCGACCAGTCTGAAGTTGTCGACCGTGGGCTCGCCGACGGGGCGCGATGCCAGCAGGATCTGTCGGTTGATCAATTGACTCATGGCGCATCCTTTTAGAAGTTCGGTGTGGGAAATCGAGATTCCTGACGGCTTGCCAGCGCCGCGTCGAGCGCGATGTGGCAGCCCGGAACCGCAACCAGCCGCAGCCCCAGCTTGAGCAGCGGCAGGCTGGGCCTCAGAACCATTCGTCGCGCATCTCGCGGCAGACCGGGTTGCGGCTGGCCACCACCGCCAGCCAGGCGTCGATCTTGGGCAGTTCGTAATCGAAGAAGTAATGGCAGGCCTGAAGCTTGCCCGGCACAAAGCCCGGATCGACCACAGCAGCCGCGCGAGCGACCGAGGCCAGCGCGGCCAAGGCCACATCCAGCCAGATCCACGCCAGCACCAGATGGCCGAAAGCCTGCAGATAAGGCGTTGCGTTGGCCAGCGCTTGTTCAGCTGAGCCGGTGGACCAGGCCGACTCGGTCGCAGCGAGCAGCCGCGCCAGCGCGGCCTCGAGTTCGGCGGCGTGGGCGACCAGCAAAGGGGCTGCGCGCGCGCTCGATGCTGCGCCTGACCGTCACAGCCAACAGCTTCAGGCCCGAGCCACCATCGATCACCACCTTGCGCCCGAGCAGGTCCAGCGCTTGAATGCCGTGGGTGCCTTCGTGGATCATGTTGAGCCGGTTGTCGCGCCAGTACTGCTCGACCGGAAAATCGCGCGTGTAACCATAGCCACCGTGGACCTGGATCGCCAGGCTGTTGGCCTCCAGGCACCACTCGCTGGGCCAGCTCTTGGCGATCGGCGTCAGCACTTCGAGCAGCAGCGCAGCCTGCCGGGCAGCGTCTGGCTCACCGGTGTGCTGCTCATCGACCAGCCGGGCGCAGTACAGCTCCAGCGCGAGCGCGCCCTCGGCATAAGCCTTCTGCGCCAGCAGCATGCGCTTGACATCGGCGTGCTCGATGATCGGCACCTGCGGCGCGGTGGCATCCTTGCCACCTGCGGTGATGGGTCGGCCTTGCGGCCGCTGTCGGGCATAGGCCAGCGAGGCCTCGTAGCCCGCCATGCCCAGCATCGTCGCGGCCATGCCCACGCCGATGCGCGCCTCGTTCATCATGTGGAACATGCAGCGCAGGCCTTCGCCTGGCTTGCCCACCAGATAGCCGATGGCACCGGCTTGGCCAGCGGGCAGGAACCTGCCCTCGCCGAAGTTGAGCAAGGTGTTGGTCGTGCCGCGCCAGCCCAGCTTGTGGTTGAGCCCGGCCAAGACCACGTCATTGCGCTCGCCGGTCAGCTGCCCCTGCGCGTCGACCAGCTTCTTGGGCACGATGAACAGCGAGATGCCTCTGACGCCTGGGGTCGTCTTGCCGTCGGCGCCAGCAATCTTGGCCAGCACCAAGTGAATGATGTTCTCGGTCAGCTCATGCTCGCCGGCCGAGATCCACATCTTGTGGCCCTTCAGGCGAAAGCGCGGTCCCAGCGGGTCAGCAGCAGCGCCCTCGCCGTCCGGCGTCGCACGGGTGGACAGATCCGACAGGCTCGAGCCGGCCTGCGGCTCGGACAGACACATCGTGCCCGACCAGCGGCCCGAGAACTCGTTGAGCGCAAACACGCTTTTCTGCGTCTGACTGCCATGGGCCATCAACAGGTTGGCGTTGCCCACCGACAGCAAGCTGGCATTGATGCTGATCGAGGCCTTGGCGAAGAAAGCGTTGGCAGCAGCCTCCAGCGTGTAGGGCAGCTGCATGCCGCCGATCTCGAAATCCTGGGCAGCTGAGAGCATGCCTGAGGCCGCGTAAGCGTCCCAGGCGTCCTGAGTGGCCTGCGGCAGGATCACGCGCTCGCCGTCCATGCGAGGCTCTTCGGTGTCGACCAAGCGGTTGAACGGCGCAAATTTCTCGCGAGCGATCTTCTCGCAAGTGTCGAGCACCTGGCCGAAGGTCTCGGCCGAATGTTCGGCGAAGCGCGGCCTGGCGGTCAGGCTGAGCACATCGAGCCAGTCGTCCAGCAGGAAATCGACAATCTGGCGCATCAGGCTCGTGCTTCGGTCAGTTGAAAATGCGCCAGCGCTGCAGTGGCGATCGGCGCGCCCCACTCCTGCAAGAAGTGGCCTCCTTCGGCCACGGCCATCGGCGGCGGGCAAGCGTGGATGATCTCCCGCAACGCCGCCATGGTCGGCGCGCCCAGCACCGGGTCTTGCAGGCCGACCGCCATGAAGCTGTCGCCCGTCCAGCGCTGCTCCCAGAAGGCCTGCGCCTGGCGGCTGATGGCCGCGCCTGGGGCGTCTGGCCCCATCGTCGCGACGTCAGGCACCAGGTTCGCGAAGACGCGCAGCGCCGCCTTGAAACGTGCGTCCGGAAAGGGTGCGTCATAGCCTGCAGCTTCGTCGGCGCTCATCTCGGGCTTGCCGCGGCGCAGCAGCTTGCCCACCGCCAGATCGCTTTGGCCGCTGCTGTAAGCCCGCCATTGCCGAAAGCCTTCGGTCACCTCGCCGGTCGCCAGCGTCGTGTTCATCACCAGCAAGCGGGTGAAACGCTCAGGCATGACCATCGGCAAGGTCAGGCCGAAGATGCCGCCCCAATCCTGGCAAACCAGCAGCAAGTTCTTCAGGTCCAGCGTCTCGATCAGCGTCAGCAGACTTTGACGGTGTCGGTCAAAGCTGTGCCAGGCCTCGTCGACGGGCTTGTCCGAGCGGCCGAAGCCGATCAGGTCGGGCACCACCACCCGCAGGCCGGCGGCGGTGAAAACCGGCAGCATGTGGCGGTAGAGATAGCCCCAGGTCGGATTGCCGTGCAGGCACAGCGCGGTGACCCCTGCGTCGGGCGGGCCTTCGTCGACATAAGCCATGCGCGGGCCGTCGGCGCCCAACGGCTGGGCGTACTTGGGCGGGTAGCCCCAAGCCGGCAAGCCGGCAAAGCGCTCGTCGGGGGTGCGCAACATGGACAGGGTCACCGTCGGGTCAAAGGACTTCAAAGATGCCGGCCGCGCCCATGCCGCCGCCGATGCACATCGTCACGCAGACCCGCTTGGCGCCGCGGCGCTTGCCCTCGATCAGCGCATGGCCGGTCAGGCGCTGGCCGCTCATGCCGTAAGGGTGGCCGACCGCGATCGCACCGCCGTTGACGTTGAGACGGTCCATCGGGATGCCGAGCTTGTCGGCGCAATACAGCACCTGGACCGCGAAAGCCTCGTTGAGCTCCCACAGGTCGATGTCGTCCATCTTCAGACCCAGGCGCTTGAGCACCTTGGGTACCGCAAACACCGGACCGATCCCCATCTCGTCAGGCTCGCAGCCGGCGACCGCGAAGCCGAGAAAGCGACCCAGCGGCTTCAGGCCTTTTTGCTGGGCGTAGCGGTCGCTGACGATGACGCAAGCGCCCGCCCCGTCGCTGAACTGGCTGGCGTTGCCGCCGGTGACCACTCCGCCGGGCAGCGCCGTGCGCACGCCCTTGATGGCGTCGTAGGTGGTGCCGGGACGCAAGCCCTCGTCGGCGCTGACAGTGACTTGCTTGCTGCGCAGGCCCAGCACCGCGTCGGCGACACCAGCCGTCACGGTGATCGTGGCGATCTCGTCATCGAACTTGCCAGCGGCCTGCGCTGCACAGGCTTTTTGCTGGCTCTCGGCACCGTAATGGTCCATGCGCTCGCGGGCAATCTGATAGCGCTTGGCGACGTTCTCGGCCGTCTGCAACATGTTCCAGTAGATTCCGGGCTTGATGGCCTGCAGCGCCGGGTCGACCATCATGTGGGTGTTCATCTCCTGCTGCACGCAGGAGATGCTCTCGACACCACCGGCGACATAGACATCGGCCTCGCCGGCGATGATGCGCTGCGAGGCCATCGCGATGGTCTGCAGACCGCTAGAGCAGAAGCGGTTGATCGTCGCGCCGCTGACCGTGATCGGCAGCCCGGCGCGCAATGCGGCCTGGCGCGCGATGTTCATGCCAGTCGCACCCTCGGGGTTGGCACAGCCCATCAGCACGTCGTCGATTTCGCCCGGGTCGATGCCAGCGCGCTGCACCGCATGGGCGATGGCGTGACCCCCTAGCGTCGCGCCGTGGGTCATGTTGAAAGCGCCTTTCCAGCTCTTGGCCAGCGGCGTGCGTGCGGTGGAAACGATGACGGCGTCGGTCATGGAAACTCCTGTGGATCTTGCAAGAGGGTCGACATCGCGAGGGCTCAGGCCGACGCGAGCATCGCTGTGTTGTCCTTGTAGATGCTGTTTTTCACTTCGCTGAAGACGCGCCGAACCATGGGCTCGAACTCGCTGATCGGCAGCGTCTTGGCCCCAGGGTTGAAAGCCGGGTTGTCGTAGAGCGCACAGAACTCCTCGGTCCGGGCGAAGTGCTCGTGGCCGCGAAACTGCTCGCGCAGGTTGCGGTCCAGACCGATGTGGTGGAAGAAGAAATAGCCCTGGAAAATGCCGTGGTGCTGCACCATCCAAAGATTGGCCTCGCTGACGAAGGGCTTCAAGACGGCTGCGGCGACGTCGAAATGGTTGTGCGCGCCTAGCGTGTCGCCAATGTCGTGCAGCAGCGCGCAGACGACGTACTCCTCGTCTTTGCCGGCCTTGAGCGCGAGCGTGGCCGTCTGCAGCGAATGCTGGTAGCGGTCGACCGGAAAACCGCCGCTGTCGCCGTCGAGCAGCTTGAGGTGGGCCAGCACCCGGTCGGTCAGCGTCAGCGACGCTTTCCTGGCTTCTGCGCCGATCTCACGCCAGTCTGCGGCGCTGCTGTTTTCCATCGAAGTGAAGGTCGCGGTCATGAGAATCTCCAGCGGGGGTTGAACATCAGGTGAAAGTCTTGCCTTCAGCGGCCAAGCGAGACAACAAGGGCGCAGCTTGCCAGAATACGCCGTCGTCCAAGGGGTTCGCAGCGAAGCCCTTCATCGCGGCCAGCACGTTGTACAGGCCGAACTGGTCCGCATAGCACAGCGGGCCGCCTCGGAACAGCGGGAAGCCGTAGCCGGTCAGGTAGATCATGTCGATGTCGCTGGCCTTGTTGGCAATGCCTTCTTCGAGGATGTGCGCGGCCTCGTTGACCAGGCTGAACAACAGGCGCTGGACGATCTCGTCGTCGCCGATCTTGCGCCGCGTGATGCCCAGCGACTGGCGATGGTCTGCCACCATTTGCTCGACCAGGGCCGACGGGATCGCGTCGCGCTTGCCAGGCAGGTAGTCGTACCAGCCGGCGCCGGTCTTCTGGCCGTAGCGGCCCAGTTCGCACAGCAAGTCTGCGGTCTTGCTGTATTTCTGGTTGGTGTGCTCGGTTGCACGACGCTTGCGGATCGCCCAGCCGATGTCGTTGCCGGCCAGGTCGCTCATGCGGAACGGGCCCATCGCGAAACCGAACTTCTCGATCGCTCGGTCGACCTGGGCCGGCGTGCAGCCTTCGTCCAGCAGGAAACCGGCCTGGCGGCTGTACTGCTCGATCATCCGGTTGCCGATGAAGCCGTCGCACACGCCGGAGACCACCGCGGTCTTCTTGATCTTCTTGGCGATCGCCATCACGGTGGCGAGCACATCCTTGGCCGTGGCCTTGCCGCGCACCACCTCGAGCAGCTTCATCACATTGGCCGGGCTGAAGAAGTGCATGCCAACCACGTCGTGCGGCCGCTTGGTGAAACTCGCAATCCTGTCGACGTCCAAGGTCGAGGTGTTGGAGGCCAGGATCGCGCCCGGCTTGGCGATCGCGTCGAGCTGCTTGAACACGGACTCCTTGACACCGATCTCTTCGAACACCGCCTCGATGATCAGGTCTGCATCGGCCAGGTCGGCGTAGCTCAGCGTGCTGCGCAGCAGCGCCATGCGCTGCTCGTACTTGTCCTGCCCCAGCTTGCCCTTCTTGACCTGGGCCTCGTAGTTCTTGCGGATCGTCGCAAGGCCGCGGTCGAGCGCGTCCTGCTTCATCTCGAGCAGGGTCACCGGCACGCCGACGTTGAGAAAGTTCATCGTGATGCCCCCGCCCATCGTGCCGGCGCCGATCACGCCGACCTTGGCGATCTGGCGCAGCGGCGTGCCTTCGGGCACGTCGGGGATCTTGCTGGCCGCGCGTTCGGCAAAGAAAGCGTGGCGCAGCGCCTTGGCCTCGGGCGAGGACAGCAAGCCGCGGAAGATGCGCTGTTCTTCCTCCACCCCTTCGTCGAGTGACTTGGCTTTGATCGACGCGGCCACCGCCTCCACGCAGGCCAGCGGCGCCGGAAAATGCTTGGCGCCAGCCTTGACCATGTTGCGGACGAACTGCACATACGCATCCGGGTTGGGGTGGCTGACCTTGAGGTCACGCACCGTGGGCATCGGACGCACAGCGGCGATGCGCTGGGCAAGGGCGATCGCGCCTGGGATCAACTCGCCATCAACGATCTGATCGAACAATTTCTGGCCCGGCAAGCTGGCCAGCAATTCGCTCTTGACCGGCTCACCGCTGACGATCATGTTCATCGCGGTCTCGACGCCCAGCACCCGCGGCAACCGCTGGGTGCCGCCGGCCCCAGGGATCACACCGATCTTGACCTCGGGCAGACCGATCGCTGCTCCGGGCGAGGCCACACGGTACTGGCAGGCCAGCGCGAGTTCGAGCCCACCGCCCATGCAGATGCTGTGGATCGCGGCCACCACCGGCTTGCTGCTGGTCTCGATCATCTTGATCAGCGTGAGCAGGTTGGGCTCGGCCAGTGCCTTGGGGCTGTCGAGCTCGCTGATGTCGGCACCGGCCGAAAACGCCCGGCCCGCGCCGGTCAGCACGACGGCTTGCACCGCGGTGTCGGCCAGCGCACGGTTCAGGCCATCGGCGATGCCCACCCGGTTGGCATAGCCCAGACCGTTGACCGGCGGGTAGTTCATCGTGATGACGGCGACGCCGTCGGTGACCTGGTAGCTGGCGCTCATGGCGAACCTTTCAACACAGAAAAAACTTAAGGCGGTCTGGCGGAAAAAAAGCACGACCGTTCGATCATAGGAATCGACCCACACCGACCCTGTCGCTGCAGCGACAGCGCTGGCCCCACCAAGCCGGGCTATTTGAGCGGGTGGGCCTTGAACTGCTCGCGCAGCTTGTTCTTCTGGATCTTGCCGGTGGCACCGAGCGGGATCGCGTCGACGAAGGCGACGTCGTCGGGGATCTGCCATTTCGCGATACGGCCTTCGAAATGCGCCAGCAGCTCGGCGACTGTCGCGGTGGCGCCGGGCTTTTTCACCACCACCAGCAGCGGCCGTTCGTCCCACTTGGGATGCGACACCGCGATGCACGCGGCCATCGCCACCGCCGGATGCGCCATCGCGATGTTCTCGACGTCGATCGAGCTGATCCACTCACCGCCGGACTTGATCACGTCCTTGCTGCGGTCGGTGATCTGCAGGAATCCGTCGGCATCGATCGCCGCGACATCGCCGGTCGGGAACCAGCCGTCCACCAACGGGTCGCCGCCCTCGCTCTTGAAATAGTTGGCGATGATCCAAGGACCTTTGACCAACAAGTCGCCACTGGCTTGGCCGTCCCAGGGCAGTTCGGCACCGTCGGCGTCGATGATCTTCATCTCGACCCCGAACACCGCCCGGCCTTGCTTGGCCAAGATGGCCAATTGCTGCTCTTCAGGCAGAGCCGTCTGGTGCAGTTTCAAAGTGCAGACCGTGCCCAGCGGCGACATCTCGGTCATGCCCCAGGCGTGCAGCACGGTCACGCCGTAGACGTCACGGAAGGTCTTGATCATCGCCGGCGGGCAGGCCGAGCCGCCAATCACGGTGCGCGTCATGGTCGAGAATTTCAGGCCATGCTGGGCCGTGTGGTTGAGCAAGCCCAGCCAGACCGTGGGCACGCCAGCGGCCATCGTCACGCGCTCGCCCTCGATCAACTCGTAGACCGACTTGCCGTCCAGCGCCGCACCCGGGAACACCAGCTTGGCGCCGGTCATCGCCGCGCCGTACGGGATGCCCCAGGCGTTGACGTGGAACATCGGCACCACCGGCAGGATCGCGTCGCGCGCGGAAAGGGCCATCGAGTCGGGCAGCGCGCAAGCGAACGCGTGCAGCATCGTCGAGCGGTGACTGTAGAGCGCGCCCTTGGGGTTGCCGGTCGTGCCGCTGGTGTAGCAAAGCGCTGCGGCGCTGCGCTCATCGAATTCGGGCCAGGCGTAGACCTCGGATTCGGCGGCGATCCAGGCTTCGTAGCTGCGAAGCCCGGGAATGCCGGTCTCGGCAGGCAGCTTGTCGGCATCGCACAGGACGATCCAGTGCTTGACGGTCGTGCAAAGCGACCAGATCGACTGGACGATGGGCAGAAAGCTCATGTCAAAGCACATCACCTGGTCCTCGGCATGGTTGGCGATCCAGGCGATCTGGTCGGGCAAGAGCCGTGGATTGATGGTGTGCACCACCCGACCACTGCCGGTGATGCCGAAATACAGCTCGAAATGACGGTAGCCGTTCCAGGCCAGCGTCGCGACCCGGTCGCCAAAGCCCAGCCCAAGGCGATCCAGCGCGTTGGCCGCCCGGCGCGAGCGCTTGGCGGCATCGGCATAGGTGTAGCGGTGCAGGTCACCCTCGACCCGGCGCGAAACGATCTCGGCCTCGCGGTGGTGACGACCGGCGAAGTCAATCAGGCTGGAGATCAGCAGCGGTTGGTCTTGCATCTGGCCGAGCATGAGGGTGTCCTTTTGGCAGAGTAAGGATTGAGGTGCACGGGCTGATCGGCAGCGACCGGCTTTATCAGGTTGCCAAGTATCGCGTCTTGCGCCCCGAACGGCCTGGGGTGATTCCCCGCCACCGGGTCATGGCCGCCGCTCAACCCTGACAATCTCCACACATGAACGCATCCCTGCCCCTTGAGTCCCTGGCGCAAGCGAACGCCCAACCGTGCTGGCGCGACGCGACCTTGATGCACCAACTCGGTCCGGCCTTCGGCACCGAGCTGGCACCCACCCCGCTGCCCGACCTGCACTGGGTCACGCGCAGCCAGGCCTTGGCCGAGGCACTGGGGCTGGGCCGCTGGCTCGCTGGCAACGACGCCTTGGCCTTGCTAGGAGGCAATGCGCTGCCGCCCAAGGCATCCCCGCTGGCCAGCGTCTACAGCGGCCACCAGTTCGGCGTCTGGGCGGGCCAGCTCGGCGACGGCCGGGCACTGCTGCTGGGCGAGATCGATTCACCCGCTGGCCGGATGGAGTTGCAGCTCAAGGGCGCCGGCCCGACGCCCTATTCGCGC
>CALQBT020000061.1 GCA_943328885.2 Bordetella parapertussis
GCCGGCCATGCCTTGATTGGAAATCGCTTCATATCGGTCTCGTGCCTCGGCTTACTGGTACAGCACTTCCATGCCGGCTTTCGTCAACGCCGCTGCCCGCGCCTTCATCCACGCGGCCTTGAACTGGTCGCGGTCGTCAGGTGGGCTGGTCTTCATGAAGTCGGTCCAGGCCGAAGCCAGCGTGGACTGGCGGCGCAGCAGCGCCTCGTTGTGCTTTTGCGCCGCATCGGTCCAGATCTTGGCCTCGGTGAGCGCGCGAACGGTGCCGGCGTGGTACGGCATCGTCCACTGCAGGTTCTGGCGCTTGCCTTCCAGCCCGTCGACGCCGACAACGGTGTCCTTGTAGTCGTCGTAATGGCTCAGCATCGCGGTGGCCAGCGCGTGGACCGTCGTCGCGTCCTGCGTGCCGTAGGCCATGAAGATCGGGTAGGGATAGACCGAGGTCTCGATGGTCTGGCCCTTCGCATAGCCCGCGCCGCAGGTCGACTTGTGGGGGTAGAAGTAAGGCGCGACCTTTTGCAGCCGAGCCCAGCCGGCTTTGTCCGAGGCGGGCATCGGCACCCAGGTGATACCCCGTGGCGAGCTCTCGATCTCCTTGGTCAGGCCGGAGATCGTCGACGCGAAGAACAGGTCGATCTCGTTGTTGACGACGCCCTTCATCATCGCGCCGTAGCTGGCGAACTCGACCATCTTGACCTCGTTGGGCGTCCAGCCGCCGAATGCGATCAGCGCCAGCATGCTCTGGTTGACCGCCGGTGAGCCGACGACGAAGCCGGCGCGCTTGCCCTTGAGGTCGGCTGCGGTCTTGACGCCCATGTCGCCCGCAGCCCCGAGCGACTGCCCGCTGCAGGTCGACGACGCGAGGATCAGATGCAGGGGCTGTGGACCCCATTCCTTGACCGCGAACTCGAACACGCCTTCCTGCGCGAAAAAGGTACCGATGCCCATTGCCGAGGCCTGTGCTCGGCCCGCCTTGAGCGGTGCGAGCCGCGCGACATCGTTGCCTGCGGGCAACACCCGCAGGTCGGTGCTGTAGCGCTTCTTGAGCATCTGCCCGACGGCCACGGCCTGGTTGAAGCCGTTGGAGCCGGTCTCGTAGGCGGTGATGGTCAGCGTCGCAGGCAGCTTGACCTCCTGTGCGGCAGCGCCCCCGGCCGACAGCGCGGACAGCGCGGCCAGTGCCGCGGCGATCGTCTTGAACGACATCATGTGTTTCCTCTGTTTGATTGAAGGGCTTGCGTGGCGGATGGCGTCACTCATTGGGCTGAAACTCTCGACCTAGGTCGCGCCTACAGGCCAGCAACGATTTCGGGCGAAACCTGTACCCTTGGCTGGCTCGACAGCTGCGCCACCGAAAATTTTCCTGCGACATCATGCCAGCCATCGCTGCGCGCTCGAGGGTGAAAACCCGGGTCCATCCAGGCGCTGATGCGATAGAGCCTGCGGCGGGTTTTGAATCCGCAGGCTTGCCACGCCGCTGGCCGACGTGTTCAGGCATTGCATCGTCGGTCTCTCAGACGCGGCGCCGTCGGCTGGCACCGCGGGCTAGAACCGCAGCTCGGCCCGCAGGTTGATCGTCGTGTAGCTGCGCGCCGAGTTGTCGCTGGACTGGCTGCCAGCGCTCGCGCCGCTGGCGTCGGTCAGGGTGGTGGTGTTGCCGGTGTCGTAGCGCCTGGCACCCGCATTGCTCAGTGTCAGGCGGGCGCTGGCGTCGGGGCTGAAGCGCCACAGCGCATAGCCGTCGACCACCCGCTTGACGCCCTGGCGGTAGCGCTGTGCATCGATCTGCTGCAGCTCAAAACCCGGCGTGAAATTCAGGCTTGTGCCCAGCGTCAGCGGTGTGCCCCGCAGCGGCCAGTCGCCACCCAGGTTCGCGGTGTAAGGCGGCTGGCCTTCGAGCCGGTTGTTCGGGCCGGCGACCTGGTCGACCCGGCTCCACATCAGCGTGAGGTTGCTGCGCAGCGAGAGGGGCCAGTCGGTGGCCCAGAGGTCTCTCAACCTCGCCTTGGCTTCTAGCTCGAGCCCGGCGGCGTCGGCCTGGCCGATGTTGTTCGGCCGTGCCACCCAGCGCGGCACGCTGGCCCAGCTCACTGTCTCGAGGCTGCGGACGTTGCGGATCAGGTTGTCGATCCGGCGCACGAAGACATTCGCGCTGACGATGCCGCCGGCATCGAGGTAATGCTCGGCGCCGAGTTCCAGCCCCCAGGCCAGTTCGGGCAGCAACTCGGGGTTGCCGGCACGGTCGGGGCTGGTGGGCTGGTTGGCCCGGCTCAGGTCGGGGTAGAGCTGCGAGATCGTGGGCCGCGAGATCAGTTGGTTGGTGTTGGGCGAGCGGTAGCTGCGGGTCAGGCTGAGCCTGATCTGGTCGCGCGGCGCGTCGGGGAGCTTCCACACCAGATGGGCCAGCGGCGTGAACACCGCGCTGCGGTTGCGCACCCGGCTGAGCGCTGAATCGCTGGCGGTGGCGATCGCCTCCCAGCGCGCGCCGGCATAGAACGAGAAGCGCGGGCTCCAGTCCCATTCGTCCTGGGCGTAGAGCGCCAGGCGCTGGACCCGGGCGGCGATGTCGTCGCCGAACTCGGCCAGGATGGGCTGGTTGTTGACCAGGCTGGTGCGGCCGTCGTTGCGTTGGCTGTTCTGCAACTCCCAGCCGGCGCTTGCGCTGTGGCGGTCGGCCAGCAGTTGCGAGTACTTGCCGTTGAGGTCTAGCGAGAGTTCGCGCTGGCGTACGTCGTCGACTTTGTGCCGGCCACCGACCAGGTTCGCCGAAGCACCGGTCTCGTCGCGTTCGGTGAGGCTGCTGCTGGTCGACAGCATGCTGCCAAAGCGCAGCTGCAGTCGGCCGCCACCGGGTGTGCCGGTCAACCAGGTGCCGTTGAGCCGACCCATCTGCCACTGCGACTGGCTTTGCCAATTCGCCATCGAGTAAGGCTGGTCGTTGCCGACAGTCTGGGTCAGCACGTCCTGGCCTTGGCCCCGGCTGCGCACAGCATTGAAGAAAGGCTGCAGGTCCAGTGTGTTGCCGGGCCCGAATCGGACCTGCAGCCTGCCGTTGGCAAACAAGCCGTGGCGCTTGTTGCTGCTCTCGGTGTGCTGCTGCTGGTCCAGCGTGGTCGCCCCGGCGCCGTCTTTGCCCAGCGTGTGGGTGTCGGATTCGCTGGCCTGGCCGCCCTGGAACAGCGTGGTGCTCAGGTTGTAGCCCAAGGTCTCGGTCTGGCCGTTGTAGATCCAGCTTGCGCCGAGTTGTCCGCGCGGGCCGTCGGCGCCGCCACCGATCTTGAGCTCGTGGGTCTTGCGTTTGAAGTCGCTGCGCATGATCACGTTGATCGTGCCGGCAATCGCGCGCGCGCCGTACTCGGCCACCGGCGCGCGCATGATCTCGATGCGCTCGATCTGCTCGGGCGCGATCGAATCGAGCGAAAAACCCGGCGGCATGCGCTGGCCATCGAGCAGGATCTGGGTGTAGCCACCGCCCATGCCGCGCATCCGGACCTGGCCGCCGCGCCCGGGCGGGCCACCGATCGTCACGCCTGGCAGCCGCTTGAGCACCTCGCCGAGCGAGCTGTCGCCCATGCGGTCCAGCTCTTCGCGGCCGAAGGTGATGCGCGACGCGGTGGAGCGGCGGCGCTCGTCCTGGCTGTCGGGCTGGGTCGTACCGGTGATCTGGACTTGCTGGGTTGCGGTCTCGGCCGGTGCCGATGCCGCCGCACGCGCCGGCCTGGCCGCAGCCGGCCTGGGCGCGCTTGCGCGGGCCGCTTCAGCCGATGCCGCCGCTGGCACGGCGTTGGTCTGGGCCATGGCCGCGCCTGTGCTCAACCAGGCGGCCAGCACCAGCGGATAAGGGTGCAGGGTGCGTCGGGTCATCGTGGGCATCGTGGGCATCGATTTTGGGGCTGCACCGCTGTTGGATTGTTTCTGCCGCTTCAAGCCCCGGGCGCGGCCAACCAGTGAACGCTGAACAGGCGCTGCGGGTCAGTCCACACCGCTTGCGGCAGCAGGCCCGCGGCGCGCGCCAAGGCATGGAAGCCGGTCACCGTGTACTTGTACGAGTTCTCGGTGTGCAGGGTCTGGCCTTCGGCAAAGTCGAAGCGCTCGCCGTGGACCTGCGCAGATTGTTCGCGCGCGCTGACCAGGTGCATCTCGATGCGCTGGTGCCGCGGCTCATAGAACGCGTGGTGGTGGAATGCCGACAGATCGAAGTCTGCGCCGAGCTCGCGGTTGGCGCGTGCCAACAGGTTGAGGTTGAAGGCCGCGGTCACGCCCTGGCTGTCGTTGTAGGCCGCGTGCAGCAGCGCAGGGTGTTTGACCAGGTCGACGCCGACCAGCAAGCCGCCGCCGGCCAGCCAGCCGGCGCAGCGGCGCAGGAACAGCAGTGCTTCGGCTGGCGCGAAGTTGCCGATCGACGAGCCCGGGAAGAAACCGACCCGGCGCGCGCTGCCGGCTGCCGGAGGCGGCAGCGCCAGATCGGCGCTGAAATCGCCCGCCAGCGGCAACACCAGCAGGCCGGGGTGTTCGGCGGCCAGGCGCTGTGACTGCGCGTGCAGGTGTTCGGCCGAGATGTCGATTGGCACGAATCGCGCCGGGCGCTGCAGTGCGCCGAGCAGCAAGCGGATTTTCTGCAGCGAGCCGGCGCCGAACTCGATCACTTCGGCCTGCGGGCCTATACATTCGGCCATCTCGGTGGCGTGCTGGCGCAGGATCGCGAATTCGGTGCTCGTGGGGTAGTACTCGGGCAGCTCGCAGATGCGGTCGAACAGCGCCGAACCCTGGCGGTCGTAGAAGTACTTGGGTGCGACCTGGCGCGGCTCATTGCGCAGACCGGCGCACAGCGCGCGGCTGAAATCGGCGGCGCCGGGTTCAGGACGTTTGACGTCGGGGGCGCTCACGACGAGGCCCCGTCGCGTGCCAGCCGCAAGCCACTGAACTGCCAGCGCGCTGCGGGCGGGAAGAAGTTGCGGTAGCTCAGCCGGGCATGGCCGGGCGGCGTGGCCAGGCTGCTGCCGCGCAACACCAACTGGTTGACCATGAACTTGCCGTTGTACTCGGCCGCGGGTCCGGCCAGCGGCCGGAACCCCGGGTAAGGCGCGTAAGCCGAGGCGGTCCACTGCCAGACCTGGCCTTGGAGTTGCTGCAGGGGCGCGGCGTCGGCGCACGGGGCCGTGACGAGCCCGGGTTGGCCGAGGCTTGCGGCGGTGGCGGCTTGCTGCGCGGCAGCATGTTCCCACTCGAACTCGGTTGGCAGCCTCGCGTCGGCCCAGGCCGCATAGGCCGCGGCCTCGTAGCCGCTCAAATGGCAGACTGGTGCGGCGGGGTTCAAGGGCAGCACGCCGTGCAGCGTGAACTGCTCATGGCCTTCGCGGGCGCTGCCATCGGCGGCCTTTGCCAGCCAATAAGCCGGGGCTTGCCAGCCGCGCGCCTGGACCTCGGCCCAGCCTTCGGACAACCACAACGACGCCCGGCGGTAGCCGCCGTCGGCGATGAAATCGGTGTACTCGGCGCAGCTCACCAGCCGCGAGGCCAGCGCATAAGGCGCGAGCCAGCAGGTGTGGCGCGGCCCCTCGTTGTCGAAGCCAAAGCCCGCGCCCTCGTGGCCGATTTGCACCGGGCCGCCTGGTGCTGACAACCAGCGCAAGGGCGCGTGGGTTGTGTCGGCCACCGCCTCGGGCGCTGGCGCATAAGCCGGCCGCAGCGGGTTGAGCGAGAACGCATGCAGGATGTCGGTGAGCAGCAGTTCCTGGTGTTGCTGTTCGTGGTTCAGCCCCAGCCTGAGCGTGTCGGCGGCGGCGGCCCAGGCGGCGGTGCCAGCGCTGGTGATGAAGCGCTGCATCGCGTCATCGACCTGCTGGCGGTACTGCCAGATCTCGGCCAGCGAGGGCCGGCTGAGCAAGCCACGTTGCGGTCGCGGGTGGCGCGGTCCCAGCGATTCGTAGTACGAATTGAACAGTCTGGCCCAGCGTGCGTCGACTGGCCGGTAGCCCGGTGCATGGGCTTGCAGCACCAGGGTCTCGAAAAACCAGGTGGTGTGGGCCAGGTGCCACTTGCTCGGGCTGGCCTCGGGCATCGACTGCAGCGACTGGTCTTCGGCGCTCAGGCCTTGGGTCAGCTGCTTCGAATGCTGGCGCACGGCTTGGAAAGCCTGCAACCAGGTCTGGCGTGAATCAGTGGGTGAGATCAAGGGTTGCCGGCATGTCGGGGCGAAGGCCGGGAGTATCGCAACCGGCGAAGAACCTTGTGCGACAGCGCCGATTCGCGGCGCCGCGTGCGCGCCACAAGTGCTTGCACATGCAATCCCGGCGCAACACAAAGCGCCGTCAGCCGACGCTGCGCTGCGCCGAAGACAGCGGATCAGGTCGCCGCCATGTCGTGGCAAACCCGGGGACGCAGGTGCACGACCATCGACTGTTCAACCAGACTTTGCGTGAGGAGCGGGCCAATGCCGCGAGCCACTTTCTGGGAGGCTTGCTGGCGCTGGCCGCGCTGCCGCTGTTGGCAGATCAGGTCGACGCGGTTCGCTACCCGCTTCGACAACTGGGGCTGACCGTTTTTATCGCCACGATGGTGTCGATGTACGCGGTCTCGGCGCTGTACCACGCGCTGCCTGCGGGCAAGGCCAAGCGGGCGCTGCGACGCTGCGACCACGCGCTGATCTTTGTCTTCATCGCTGGCAGCTACACCCCTTTTGCGCTCGGCGAAGTCCAGCGCGGTCAGGACTGGCACCCGCTGGCGCTGGTCTGGACCATCGCGCTGGTCGGCGTCGCGCTCAAGCTCGCCGACTGGCTGCGTCACGCGATGTGGTCGACGGTGCTCTACCTGGCGTTCGGCTGGCTGGTGGCGCTGCAGGCCAGGCCGGTGTTGGCAGCGATGCCCGAGTTGGGTTTGCAACTGGTGGTGGCCGGCGGCCTGGCGTACTCGGTCGGCAGCCTGTTCTTCCTGCTCGACCGCCGCATGGCTTACAGCCACCTGGTCTGGCACCTGTGGGTCATCGCCGGCAGCAGCTGCCACCTGCTGGCGCTCAAGCAGACGCTGGCCTGATCCAGTCTATGGCCAGCCGGTCTCAGCGCCTGTCGACGATCGTCGGCAGCAGGCTCAAGGCGTCGCGCAGCCGCTCGGCGGCCTTGCTCGCGTCGGCCCGGCTGGCGTAGGGTCCTGCTTGCAGATGGTGCAGCTTGCGCTCGTTGAAGATCGTCATCAGCGGGGCCAGCCAAGTGGCTTCGAGCGCCATCTTCTGCTGCAAGCCCAGTGCGCTGTCGCGCTGGCCGAACGCACCGAGCTGCAGCCAGAAGCCTGACGGGGCCTGCGCTGTCGCGCCGGTCGGCTTGGGGGGCGCTGGGGTCGGCGGCGCGGCGCTGCGGCGCGCGATCTCGGCGATCGGGTCGTCGGCCAGCCCGGCCGCCGTCTCGGGCAGCAGCCAGGCCGTGGCGCTGGGCCCGCCGGCCGACACGCGCCAGGCGCCGGTGCGGATCGCCTCATAGGTGATGCGCTCGACTTCGACCGGCGCAACGCCGCCGAGCAGGCCAAGCTTGAGCGCTGCGGTGTAGCTCAGGTCTATCACCCGGTCGCTGTGGAAGGGCCCGCGGTCGTTGACGCGCACCAGCACCTCTCGGCCGTTGGCCGGGTTGCGCACCCGGGCATAGCTCGGCAGCGGCATGGTCTTGTGCGCAGCGGTCATCGCGTACATGTCGTAGGGTTCGCCGCTGGCCGTGCCCTGGCCGTGGAACTTGCGGCCGTACCAGGAGGCCAGACCGCGTTCGAACAGCGGCGGATCGCCGCCCAGTGGCTGGTAGGACTGGCCCAGCACCTCGTAAGCCTTGTTGGGACCACCGCTGCGCACCGCTTCCAGCCGCGGTATCGCATCTGGCACCTGGTGCAGACCGGGCGGCGGGTTCGCGCCGGGGCCATCGCGTCCGGTCTCGACCGCGGGCTTCGGTGGTTTGCCCCCGGGCAAGGGCGGGCTGCTGCCACAGGCGGCCAGCAGCGAGGCTGCGACCAGCCACAGCGATTGGGCGCCGCGCCAAGCGGTGGTGCGGCGGGCAAGCGGCAGAAGCTGGACGGCGGGCAGCATGGTCAGGCTGATTCTGCCGCTCAGGCCCGCTGCTGACCGCTCGGCGCATTTTGCGGCCTGTGGCTGGCGCCGCAAGCGCTGAAAATGCATTGGGTCCTGGTGAATGCGAGCGAGACTTCGGGGGTGACAATCTTCGATGGCTCAGGACCTTGTCATCCGCTCGGGGTGGTCTCAGCGGTCGCAAGAGCAGGGCAGAGGAAACCGTGATGAAAAAACTGATCAACGAAGTCCAAGAGGTCGTGCCGCAGATGCTGGCCGGTCTGGCGATGGCCCACCCGCAGATCGCGCTGCTGGCCGGCCAGCAGCTTGCGTTGCGCGCCGACGTCGAGGCGATCAAGGCTCGCGGTGAGGTGGCGCTGGTCTCGGGCGGCGGCGCTGGCCACGAGCCCGCGCACGCGGGCTACATCGGTCCGGGGATGTTGACCGCGGCGGTGGTGGGCGACGTCTTTAGCTCGCCTTCGACCGATGCAGTGCTCGCCGCGATCCACGCGGTGGCCGGGCCCGGCGGCGTGCTGCTGATCGTCAAGAACTACACCGGCGACCGGCTCAACTTCGGCCTGGCCGCCGAGATCGCCCGCGCCGAGGGTTGGGCGGTCGAGATGGTGGTGGTGGCCGACGACGTCGCGCTCGCCGCGCAGGGCGACCACGCCGGTCGGCGCGGTTTGGCCGGCACGGTGCTGGTGCACAAGATCGCCGGCGCGGTGGCCGCAGCCGGCGGCACGCTGGCCCAGGTCCGGGCGGCGGCGGCGGAGGCGGCGGCTGCGATCGGCACGATGGGCGTCGCGCTCACGCCTTGCACGGTGCCGGCGGCGGGCCGGCCGGGTTTCGAGCTTGCGGCCGACGAGGTCGAGCTCGGCCTGGGCATCCACGGCGAGGCCGGTGTTCGGCGCAGCGCAATCGAGCCTGCCGACGCGATCGTCGCCCAGTTGCTCGGGGCCATCGTTGCGGACCTCGCGCTGGTGGCTGGCGATCGCGTCGCGCTGCTGGTCAACAACCTGGGCGGCACACCGGCGATGGAGATCGCGATCGTCGCCCGCGCCGCAGTGGCGCAGGCCAGCGCGCTCGGCCTACGGGTCGAACGGCTGTGGAGCGGCGGCTTTCTCACCGCGCTGGAGATGGCCGGCGTGTCGATCACGCTGCTGCGGCTCGACGACCAGCGCCTGGCTGCGCTAGACGCGCCGGCCCAGGCACCGGCTTGGCCGGGGGCTGCGCATGGAGCGGTGCGCAGCGCGCCGCAGGTCTTGCCGGGTCGCGACGGCCCAGCCCAGCCCGCAGCGCGCCTTGACGCGACAGGCCACGCCAGCGTCGGCGTTCTGGACGCGGTCTGCGCGGCGCTGATCGCGGCCGAGGCCAGGTTGACGCAACTCGACCAGGTGGTGGGCGACGGCGACCTCGGCATCAGCTTGGCGCGCGGCGCCAGGGCGGTGCTGGCCGAGCGCGCTGGCTACCCGCTGCACGACACCGCAGCCACGCTGCGCGCGCTGTCGGCGACGCTGCGTCGCGCGGTCGGCGGCACCTCGGGGCCGCTGTATTCGATCGGGCTGTTGCGCGCGGCCGTGGTCTTCGAGGCCGGGCCGTCCAGCGCAGCCCAAGGCCTGGCGCGCGCGCTGCATGAGGCCAGCGTCGGTATCGCCGAGGTCGGTGGCGCCCGTTTGGGCGACTGCACGATGCTCGATGCCTTGATCCCGGCTGCGCAGGGTGCGGCCACTGGCCAGACCTTGGTGCAGGCCTTGCAAAACGCGGTGGCAGCCGCGGCGCAAGGCGCTCTCGACAGCGCAGCACTGTTGCCGAGGCGGGGGCGGTCCAGCTAACACGGGCAGCGAGCGATCGGCC
>CALQBT020000062.1 GCA_943328885.2 Bordetella parapertussis
CAGCAGCAGCGTGCTCAGACCCGCCAACTCAGCGGTCAGGACTAGCGTGGTCCAGGTGGCTTCGGTCATCGCCCTGCGGTGGTTTCTCGGATTCGGGACCTTCGGCTTGCCTGCGCTGTGCGGGCTGCAGCCGGCACAGCCTGAGCCCTGGCGTGGACGGCTGTGCCGGCCGCGGCAGGCAATTACTTGGGTGCCAGCCGGATCGCGCCGTCGAGCCGGATCACCTCGCCATTGAGCATCTCGTTGCTGATGATCTGGTGCACCAGCTTGGCATAGTCGGCCGGGGTGCCGAGCCGGCTCGGGAAGGGCACGTTTGCGGCCAAGGCCTCTTGCACGGATGGCGGCAGCGAGAACAGCATCGGCGTGCCGAAGATGCCCGGTGCGATCGTCATCACCCGGATGCCGTTGCGCGCCAGGTCGCGCGCGATCGGCAAGGTCATGCCGACCACGCCGCCCTTGCTGGCGGCGTAGGCCGCTTGGCCGATCTGGCCGTCGTAGGCCGCCACGCTGGCCGTGCTGATCAGCACGCCACGCTCGCCGGTGGGCTCGGGCGGGTTGCTGCACATCGCTTCGGCGGCCAGCCGGATCATGTTGAAGCTGCCGACCAGGTTGACCATCACGGTCTTGGTGAAGACCTCGAGCGGATGCGCGCCTTCCTTGCCCACGGTCTTGGCGGCCGGGGCGATGCCGGCGCAGTTGACCAGGCCGAACAAGTGTCCCATGGCCAGCGCTTGCGCCACTGCAGCGCGGCCGTCTGCGTCCTGGCTCACATCGCAGCGAACGAAGACGGCGTGATCAGGGCCGCCGAGCTCGGCCGCCAACGTCTGGCCGCGCTCGACCTGCAGGTCGGCGATCACCACCTTGGCGCTTTCGCGCACCAGCATGCGCGCCGTGCCTTCGCCCAGTCCCGAAGCGCCACCGGTGACGATGAATACCTTGCCTGCGATGTCCATGGAGAAGTCCTTGAGTGAGAAGCTCGGCTGGGCGGCCGATGATGCAAAAAGAGTGGGATGCAAAACGGCCACACGCTGTGGCCGTCTAGGCTTGACGCTGTCTTGCTCAGGCTTGCAAGGCAGCCGTTGCGCGGGCGGCGATCTCGTCGACGCTGCCCAGACCGAGGATGCGAGCGTAGCGCGGCGCCTGCGCATCGCCTGATGCGGCCCATGAGGCGTAGTAGGCGACCAAGGGCCGGGTCTGGCTCTGGTAGACCTCGAGCCGATGGCGCACGGTGGCTTCGCTGTCATCGGCGCGCTGGACCAGGTCTTCGCCGGTCGCGTCGTCCTTGCCGGCAAGCTTGGGTGGGTTGAACTTGAGGTGGTAGGTGCGGCCCGAAGCCGGGTGAACCCTGCGCCCGCTCATGCGCTCGATGATGGCCTCATCGGGCACGTCGATCTCGAGCACCAGATCGAGTTTGACGCCCGCGGCCTTCATCGCGTCAGCCTGCGGGATCGTGCGCGGGAAGCCATCGAACAGAAAGCCATGGGTGCAATCGGGCTGCGTGATGCGCTCCTTGACCAGGCCGATGATGATCTCGTCGCTGACCAAGCCGCCGGCGTCCATCACCTGCTTGGCGGCCAAGCCCATCGCGGTGCCGGCCTTGACCGCGGCACGCAGCATGTCGCCGGTGGAGATTTGCGGGATGCCGTACTTCTGGCAGATGTAGGCTGCTTGCGTGCCTTTGCCGGCGCCTGGCGCCCCCAACAGAATCAGTCTCATCCATGCCTCGTCATTTTGTGTGGATCTTGGCTTGTCTCGCCGCCGGACCAGCAGTTTGCGGCCGCTCGAAACTGTCTTCGAGAATATCACGGGGGGTGCTGGCGCCAAACCGAGGCCTGGACCCCGGGCAGAACCGTATCGAGCCCTACTCGGAGCGCTTATGCGGCTTCGAACAGCGCCCTGACCCGCGCCAGGTCTTCGGGCGTGTCCACACCCGGGCCTGGCCGCTCGGCGCTGACATGCACCGCGATGCGCTCGCCGTGCCACAGCACGCGCAGTTGCTCGAGGGATTCCAGGGTTTCGAGCGCTGCGACCGGCAGCGCTGGAAAGCGGCGCAGAAAACCCGCACGGTAGGCGTACAGGCCGACGTGGCGCAGCGGGGCTGGCGAGGCGGGCAAGCCGCGGATGCCATCGGCAAAGCCGTCGCGCCACCAGCCTATGGGCGCGCGCGAGAAGTACAGCGCGCGGCCGGCGGCGTCGAGAACGACCTTGACGACGTTGGGATTGATGAATTCGGCCACATCGGCTACGGCATGCGCCACAGTGGCCATCACGCAGTCGGGTCGCTCGCGCAGCAGCGCGGCGCAGGCATCGATCATCGCTGGCGCGATCAAGGGTTCGTCGCCTTGGACATTGACCACCAGATCGTCGCCGTCCAGCCCCAATTGAATGCAGGCTTCGGCCAGACGGTCGCTGCCGCTGAGGTGGTCGCTGCGGGTCAGCAGCGCCTCGACGCGATGGGCTTGGCAGGCGCTGACGATGCGCGCCGAGTCGGCTGCCACCACCACGCGGCTCGCCGAGCTGGCGGCGGCGGCCTGGGCCACGCGCACCACCATGGGCAGTCCGGCGATGTCGGCCAAGGGTTTGTCGGGCAAGCGGCTGCTGGCCAGCCGCGCCGGGATCAGCACGGTGAATTGCATCGCGCGGCGACCGCTGGGCGGGCGCGTCACAACGGGCTCGGCGGCGGCGGCGGCGGGAAGGCCTCGAGCGCCCTGGCTTCGGCTTCCAGCATCACCGGGATGGCGTCGCGGATCGGAAATCCGAGCCTGTCAGCCGGGCACTGCAGCTCGACCGGTCGAGACTGCGCGTCGCGGGCCAGTTGCAGCGGGCCTTTGCACAGCGGGCATACCAGCAGGTTGATCAATCGATGGTCAAGGCTCATGGGATGGCTTGAAAGGCGCGCACAGCGTGCGCAGGGCCGCATCGAATGCGGGCTCGGGCTGGAAGTCTAGCGTCGCGACCCAGACCCTGGTGTTGCCAACCGCTGCCAGCGACAGTTTGACCGCATCCTTTTCGGTGACGATCAATTCGGTGGTGCCGATCGGCCAGGGCAGCCGATCGAAGCTGTGGTGGTCGGGCAGCGGCAGTCGTTCGATCAGCAGTCCGCGGGCTTCGAGCATTGCAAAAAAGGGCTCGGGCCGTGCCAGGCCGGCGACGGCCAGCAGGCGGCGGCCCCTCAGCGCTTCCCAGTCGCCGGCGCTTGAGCCTGCCGCTTGCAGGCCTTGCCACCAGGCTGCCAGTGGCAGCACAGCGCCCAGCCGTCGCGCACTGCACAAACCCGGCAGTGCAGTGCTGGCGTGCGCGGCGTTGTACAGCACCAGCGTGTGCTGCGGCACACGCCGGGGCAGGGCTTGGCGCAGCGGTCCTGCTGGCAGGCGCAGCTGGTTGCCGGCGCCGCGGTCGTCGAACACCCAGATCGCCATGTCGTGGTGCAGTCGGTGATGCTGCAGGCCGTCATCGGCCAGCAAGATGTCGACCTCGGGGTGGCTGGCGCACAACGACTGCGCCGCCGCCGCCCGGTCGGCACCGACCACCACCGGGGCCCCGCTGCGCAGATGGATCAGCAGCGGTTCATCACCGACCTCGAGTGCGGCGCTGTCCCGGTTCACGGTTTGTACGTCGCTGCTGTGCCTGCCGTGGCCGCGCGAGATCACGCCCGGTGTCCAGCCCTGTTGTCTGAGCTGGTCGACCAGCGCGATCACCACCGGGGTCTTGCCGGCGCCGCCTGCGATCAGGTTGCCGACCACGAGCAGCGGCACCGGCGCGTGCCTGACCCGGCGCAGCCCGAGCCGGTAGGCCGCCTGGTGCAGGCCGGCCAAGGCTGTGTAAAGCCAGGCCAGCGGCTGCATTGAGCGCGCGCCGGCACTGGGCCGCGGGCCTTGCCATTGGGACTGGATCCAGGTCGAGACCAGGCCCGAGAGCCGCGCCGGCCAGCGGCGGCGCGCTTGCGCAGTGCGCCGGCTTGTCACGCCAGACTCAGCGCGTCGGGCTGTCACCCGGCAACTGGGTGGCAAAGGTCAGCTGCGGCAGGCCAGCGCGGCGCGCGGCGTCGAGCACGTTGATCACCGACTGATGCGGGGTCAAGGCATCGGCCGAGACGATCACCACCGGCGCCTTGTCTTCGGCGCCGCCTGCGGCGCGCTGCAGCGCCGCGGTCAGTAGCTCGATGCTGCGGCCATCGAGCGGATCGCGGTTGATGGTGTAGCGGCCCTCGGCCGACACCGTGACCAGGATCTCGGCCGGCCGCTGCTTGAGCCGCTCGGCGTCGGCCGTCGGCAGGTTGATCTGCAACTCGGAGTAGCGGCTGTAGGTGGTCGACAGCATCAGGAAGATCAGCACGACCAGCAGCACGTCGATGAACGGGATCAGGTTGATCTCGGGATCTTCGATGCGGCGGCGGCGAAAATGCATGGTCTGCGCAGGCTCAGTTTGTTGCCGGCCCGGCGCGCACCGCAAAACGCATCAGGTGCGGCACCATGCGTTCTGCGGACTGCTCCAGGCTCAGCAGATGTTGCTCGACGCGGCCGCGAAAGTAGCGGTAGAACATCAGCGCAGGAATGGCGATGATGAGGCCGAAAGCGGTGTTGTAGAGCGCGACCGAGATGCCGTGCGCCAGCGCGGCCGGGTTGGCGGCGCCGGTGGGTGCTTGCGAGCCGAAGATCTCGATCATGCCCACGACTGTGCCGAGCAAGCCCAGCAGCGGTGCGGCGGCGGCGATCGTGCCGAGCGCATTGAGGTAGCGGTCGAGTTGTTGCGCGGCGGCACGTCCTGCGCCCTCGAAAGTCAGGCGCAGACTGGGCTCGGTGATGCGCGGCTCGACGATCACCGCGCGCAGGCCGGTGGCGAGCACCTGACCCAGGACCGAGTTGCCAGCCAGCTTGTTGACCACGTCCATCGACGGCAGGCTGGTGCGGCTGATGGCCATCACCTCGTCGAGCAGCGTGGGCGGCAGGATGAGGTTTGATCGCAGGCTCAGCAGGCGCTCCAAGACCAGTGCCAGCCCGACCACGGAACACAACAGCAAGGGCCAGATCGGCCAGCCAGCGGCTTGGAGGATTGACAGCAATGGGAGCCTCTGTGGGATTCGCTCTGCAGGTGAGCGGGTGGCCGGTCCTGGTTGGGTTGGGCCCAAGCTCGGACGGGATTCAAGCCTTGGATTATGTCCTTGGTGGCGGGACTCACGCCTGGTCTGAGCGGCTGCAGGCCAGGCGCAGCCTCGTCTTGTCGATCAGGGGATACCCTGTGCGGGCGGGGGGGCTGCTGCCTACAATGCCTGGCGGTTTGAACCGCAAGCACGTTCGATTTCTTTGCAACCCAGGCGCACCGTTGCGCCGCTCCACCAAGAACCCATGAGCCACACCTTGCCTGCCCTGCCGTACGCCACCGACGCGCTGATGCCGCACATCTCGCCCGAGACCTTCGAATACCACTACGGCAAGCACCATCAAGCCTACGTCACCAACCTCAACAACCTGGTGACCGGCACTGAGTTCGCCACGCTCTCGCTGGAAGATGTGGTCAAGAAGTCGACGGGTCCGATCTTCAACAACGCAGCCCAGGTCTGGAACCACAGTTTCTTCTGGAACAGCATGAAGCCGTCAGGCGGCGGTGCGCCGACCGGCGCGTTGGCCGCAGCGATCGACGCGAAGTGGGGCAGCTTTGCGGCTTTCAAGGAGGCTTTCAGCAAGAGCGCGGTGGGTAACTTCGGCTCTGGTTGGACCTGGTTGGTCAAGAAGGCCGACGGTTCGGTCGACCTGGTCAACACCAGCAATGCTGCCACCCCGTTGACTGGCGCCGACAAGGCCTTGCTGACGATCGACGTCTGGGAGCACGCCTATTACATCGATTTCCGCAATGCGCGGCCCAAGTTCGTCGAGGCTTACCTCAATTCGCTCGTGAACTGGGACTTCGCCGCGGCGAACTTCGCCTGATCGGACCCGCGCTCAGGCGCGGATCGGGCCGGACGGCATCGCTGTCCGGCCTTTTTATTGGGCGGCCGTCTTGTCAGGGTTTGAACGGTTCGCCCGTGAGCTTGAAGCCGGGTTTGAGGGCGCGCTTGGCAAACCAACCCTGGTTCATCTCCAGCACGTAGCGAACCGGCCGCTCCGAGCAGTGGGAAGCGTCGTCAAAGGGTTTCATGTCGGCGAGGTTGACGATGCTGCCGTCATCAGCCAGAAAGGCAATGGTCAGCGGCGTGGGCGTGTTGCGCATCCAGAAGCAATGCGGCTGCGCTTGCTCGAAGATGAACAGCATGCCCTCGTGGGCGGCCAGGTCGCGACGAAACATCAGCCCTTTTTGCCGCTGCTCAGGCGTGATCGCGACCTCGGCGCGGATGTTGTGCATGCCCGCGCCCAGTGTGATGGCTTGCAGATGTTGGGGCTGCTCCTGCCCGGTTTGGGCTTGGGCCAGCGCGCTGGCCAACACCGTGAGCCCTGCCGCAGCGCCGCGCAACTGGCGGCCGAGGCCAGGGTGAGTCTTGACATAAATCATGTTTAAACCTCGGGGGATCCACTAAATTCAGTCGGCCCGATGATCGGGCCAGCGCCAGCCGGTCCGGTTGCGGCCAGAGACTATTTCAACATGCCGACCCTGTCCCAGCCTGCTGCTCGCCAGCCGGCGTCATTGCCGACTGCGCGGAGGACCGGCGATTCGCAGAACTTGGACTTGCTCGATGACCCGGTCGAGCAGCGCCGATTCACACGCTACGCCACGGGCGCTTCGGGCGAGCGCATCGCCGATTCGTCCTTGCGCATCAGCGGCATGCATTGCGCGGCATGCGCCGGACTCATCGAGCAGCGCTTGTTCAAGCTAGGCGGTGTGCTTGATGCCCAGGTCAGCGCTGCCGGCGAACTTGCGCGCGTGCGCTGGCAGCCGCAGCGGACCTGCATGGCCGACATCGTCGCAGCGATTCGCGGCGCAGGCTATGGTGCCACCCCGGATGGCGGGTTGGCGGCCCGTGAGGCCCGCGGGCTCGAGCACCGCGCGGCGATCTGGCAGCTGTTCGTGGCCTCCTTCTGCGCGATGCAGGTGATGATGATGTCCACGCCCAGCTATGTGGCAGGCCCGGGCGAGTTGGCGCCCGACCTGCGGCAGCTGCTCAACTGGGGCAGTTGGTTGCTGAGCCTGCCGGTGATGGTGTTCTCGGCTGCGCCGTTCATAGGCGGTGCTTGGCGCAGCCTGCTCGCGCGGCGCATCGGCATGGATGTGCCCGTGGCTTTGGGCTTGCTCGTGACCTTCGTCGCGAGCAGCGGGGCGACTTTCGCACCCGACAGCGTGTTTGGCGGCGAGGTCTACTTCGATTCGCTGACCATGTTCGTCAGCTTTTTGCTGGCGGGGCGTTTGCTCGAGACGCGCGCCCGGCACCGCGTTGCCCGGGTGCTGGAGGCTGCGCTGTCGGGCATGCCCGAGACCGCTTGGCGGCTCGGCGCTGATGGCCAGGCCGAGGCGGTCAGCGTGCAGCGGCTGGCGCCGGGCGACCGGGTCCGGGTGCCGGTGGGTGCGTCGTTTCCGGCTGACGGCCAGTTGCTCGAGGGCGCAACCCGTGCCGATGAGTCCTTGCTCAGCGGCGAGAGTCTGGCCGTTGCCAAGCCCTGCGGTGCGTCGGTGGTGGCCGGCAGCCTGAACCTGGACGCGCCCGTGCTGATGCGGGTCGACCGGGTCGGTGCCGACACCCGGCTTGAGGCCATCGTCGCGCTGATGCGCGACGCGATGAGCCAGCGTCCGGCGCTGGCCAAGTCGGCAGACCGCTGGGCCGGGCCTTTTCTGTGGGCTGTGCTGCTGCTCGCAGCAGGGGCGGCGGCGGTCTGGAGTCAGGTCGATCCGACGCGCGCGGTCTGGGTCGCGGTCGCGGTGTTGATCGTCACCTGCCCCTGCGCGCTGTCGCTGGCTGCGCCGTCTGCGCTGTTGGCTGCGGCCAGCGCGCTGGCGCGGCGGGGCGTGTTGTTGCAGAGGCTCGACGCTCTGGAGGCGCTGACCGGCGTCGAGCGCTTTTATTTCGACAAGACCGGTACGGTGACCGACGAACACCTGCAATGGACTGGCATGTTGCGCGTCGATGGTGCGGGCGTGGCTTTCGCAGACGCCGAACTGATGCAGCGAGCCGCCGGACTGGCCGCGTGGTCCAGTCACCCTTTGTCTCGGGCGCTGGTGCTGGCCGGTGCGGGCGTCGACCGCGACCTGCGACCAGGCAGTCAGCTCGACTGGCGCGATGTCCAGGAACTGGTGGGCCAAGGCTTGCAGGCGCTGGACCGCGAAGGCCGACGCTGGCGCCTTGGCCGGGTCAATTTCGTCGTGACGATTGACGCGGTGGGTGGTGCAGCAGGCTCACTGGCGGTCGATGGCCGCGCAGCAACCTGGCTGGCTTGTGACGACCAGTTGTTGGCTCGCTTTGACTTCGACGAGGCCCTGCGGCCCGACGCCCGTGCGGCAGTGGATGCGCTGCGCGCGCGCGGTCTGGAGGTGGTGTTGTTGTCAGGCGATTGGCCCGAGCGGGCCGCGCGAATGGCTGCGTTGCTGGGAGGGGTCGAGGTGATGGGCGGTGCCACGCCCGAGCGCAAGCTGGCAGAGCTGGTGGCCGCGCAGACCAGGGGTATGCGCGTGGCGATGGTCGGTGACGGCATCAACGATGCACCGGTGCTGGCACGCGCCGATGTGTCGTTCGCGATGGGACAAGGCGCATTGGTGGCTCGGGCCCAGGCTGACGCGGTGGTGGTGTCGAGCCGCTTGGGCGATCTGGTGCTCGCGTACGACCTGGCCGGCCGCACGATGCGGGTGGTTCGACAAAACCTGTTGTGGGCCGCGTTCTACAACAGCTGCTGCATCCCCCTGGCCTTGCTCGGCTGGCTGCCGCCATGGGCTGCTGGCCTGGGCATGGCGGGCAGTTCGCTGCTGGTGATCGGCAACTCGCTGCGACTGGCACGTTGAAGTGTCGGGCCCATGGACATCCTCTACCTGCTAATCCCGCTGTCGGCCGTGCTGGTGCTGCTGATCCTGGGTTTGTTCGGCTGGGCCTTGCACCGCGGCCAGTTCGACGATGTCGAGCGTGAAGGACTGCGAATCCTGGAGGACCATGGGGTTGATGTCGATCAAGCTCCGAGCCAGGCTCGACCCGAACAATCCTCAGCGTCACCGCGTGGTCAGCCATGAAATCATCGAAGGAGGGGCCAATGCCTAGCAGCGCCATCAGCGATCCACCCGAATACAGCGACAAGGTGGTGCGTGCATTTGCACTGGTTGCCGTGCTGTGGGGGGTCGTGGGCATGCTGGTGGGTGTGGTCATCGCCGCCGAACTGGCCTGGCCCGAGATCAGCTTGGGCATCCCCTGGTTGAGCTATGGTCGCTTGCGGCCCTTGCACACCAACGCGGTGATCTTCGCCTTCGGCGGCTGCGCGCTGTTCGCCACCAGCTACCACGTGGTGCAGCGTACTTGCCAGACACGGTTGTTCATGCCAGGGCTGGCGATGTTCACCTTCATCGGCTGGCAGGTGGTGATCGTGGCTGCGGCGATCTCGCTGCCGCTGGGGTTCACCCAGGGCAAGGAATATGCCGAGCTGGAATGGCCGATCGACCTCTTGATCGCCGTGGTCTGGGTCGCTTATGCGGTCGTCTTCTTCGGCACCTTGGGCACAAGAAAAATCCGCCATATCTACGTTGCCAACTGGTTTTTCGGCGCTTTCATCATCGCGGTGGCGCTGCTGCACATCGTCAACAGCGCGGCGATTCCGGTGAGTCTGACCAAGAGTTATTCTGCCTACGCGGGCGTGCAAGACGCGATGGTTCAGTGGTGGTACGGCCACATCGCAGTCGGCTTCTTCCTCACAGCCGGCTTCCTCGGCATGATGTATTACTACATCCCCAAGCAGGCTGGTCGGCCGGTCTACAGCTACC
>CALQBT020000063.1 GCA_943328885.2 Bordetella parapertussis
CCTGGCCACTCGTAAGCCATCGCCGCGCCGCTGAAAGCCATGTCCCAGTGACGACGCGACACGCCCAGCGTGCCAGCGCCCATCATCACCAGACAGAAGAAGTACATCGACAAGCCGAACAACCAGGGCTGAATCTTCGCCAGGCCGGGGTTGATCATCTCGCGCCGGAACAGCACCGGAATCAGGAAGTAGGTCAGCGCCATGAACGACAGCGTCGTGCCCACCACCACCGTGGCGTGGAAGTGGCCCGGCACATAGATCGTGTTGTGGATGATCATGTTGAGCTGTTCGGTGCCCATCATCACGCCCGATATGCCGCCGAGAAAGCCAAAGCCGATCAGTGAGATGAACATGCCCGAGAACACCGGATTGCCCCAGGGCGCTTTGCGCAACCACTCGAACAGACCGTTGTTGTAGCCCTTGTTGCGCTGAGCGACTTCGATCGCGCCCGGAATGGTCAAGCCGTGGATCATCGAGGCGAGCACCGCAAAATACATGAAGTAGCTGGTATTGACGATCTTCCAGGCCGTGCTCACGCCTGGGTCGGCCAGCAAGTGGTGCGCGCTGGCGAGTTGCAGGAACACGATGTAGAGCAAGAAGGCGCCGCGACTGACGCGCTCGGACATCGGCTTGGCACCAAAGGCGATCGCCGCCACCGCGTACCAGATCGAGATGTGTGCCGCAACATTGATCTGCTGCGACGAGTGCCCGAAGGCCCACCAGATCGTGCGGTAGACCAGCGCATCGACTTCCTTGACGATGCCCACTGACATCAAGAAGGTGGGGATCAGGATGATCGCGCCGGAGGTGATCGTGAAGACCGCGATGATCGCTGCAGTGATCGCGCCAAAGGTCACCAGCGGCACCGAGCCTTGGTAGGTCTGGTCGCGCTTGGCGATCACCAGCGTGCCAAAAAAGACGAAACAGGCGACCAGCGCACCGACTGCGAACAGGATCAAGCCGAGGTAGAAATGCGGCGCGGCCATCATCGGCACGTAGCTTGTCATCATCACGCTCGATCCACCCTGCAGCACGGAGATGTTGTTGGTCACTGCCCCGATCAGCATCAGTGCGAATGCCAGCCAAGCGAGCCTGGGCGTGGCGATGCGGCATCGCAGCAGCGTGGACGAGCAGAAGTAGAGCACCGCGACCTCGAAGAAGATGATCCAGAAGATCAGCATGTCGATGCCGTGTGCGGTGAGCACCTGGTAGAAGGTGTCGGCAGCGAGCCAGTGCACGGCAGGCCAGCGCGTCAACACGACGCCGACCGCCAGGATCCCGCCGATCAGCAGGAACACCACTGCCACCACGGCGTTGGTGATCATCAGTTTTTCGGCCTGGCCCTCGAATTGCAAGCCCGATCGAGGGCAGGTCCGGTAAGTCACGGTGCTGGACATGGCGCCCTCCTTATTTGACGTAGACGCGGCCGACCATCGTGTGATGGTTGATGCCGCAGTACTCGTTGCACACCACCGAGAATTGCCCCGACTGGTTCGGTGTGACCTTCACGACATGCTCGAAGCCGGGAACGACCTGGATGTTGATGTTGGTGGGTTGCAGCGAAAAACCGTGGTTGTAGTCCATCGAGGTCAGATGCAGCCGGTAGGTCTTGTCCTTCTCCAACTCGATGATCGGCCACCAACTCCACAGCCGGGCGACCAGATAGACGTCACTTCCTTCGGGTGGGTGCACCACCGGGATCTTGTCGACGGTCTCTGTGCGCACGGTGTACTTGTCGACCATGGCCTGCGCCTTGGCGCTGAACTTTTCGGGTGTGGTGCGGTAGGTCTCTGTCGACAGGTTTTGCTTGCCGTAGACATGCCAGCCGACCATCATCGCGAACATCGTCAAACACCAGACCAAGGCGATGACGATCCAGGTGCCTTCGACACGGTCCAGCGGATGTTTCCACCAAAGCCGCTCCGCGGGGGGAAGAATGGCGCTCATGGTCAGGCTCCTCGAGGCAAGAGGCGGCACGCCGCCGGAATTGACGCGGTCACGCGGCTACTTGGCCAGCGGCACAGTCAGGATGTCGATCACGCCCCAGAGGGTGTAGACCAGCATCGGGACCAGCACGCCGATGAACAACAGCAAGAAGGGGTTGTCGAGCAATTGCTGCATCAGCGGTACAGCTTCATGCTCGTGGTTGATGTCACTCATGGCGACTCCTGGTTCGGGTAGATGCGACCGTGCCATGCGGGTGGACCGCAGAGCTGATGTGATTCTGTGAAATGTCTGCGCCGCAACCCTTGAACCAGTTCAAGGAATTAAACGGTTATGAAAATTTTTGAATGACTGCATCGACGCAAGGGATACGATGCGAGACATCTGGCCGATTTTTCTCTTGACGAATCGGCGAGAACGCAGTGAACCCGAACCTCCACCAACTCAGTCTGCTGCGTCGCCTCGCGTTGCTGTGTGCGGTGCTGGTGCTGGTCGTCGTCAGCCTGAGCGCCTACATGCGGCAGACGAAAGCGGGATTGGGCTGCACCGACTGGCCGAATTGCTATGGCCAGAGCCTGCTCCAACTGCAGCATGGCGTTGCGGCCAGTGTCGACGAGCAGTTCAGCACTGCGACAGCCAGGCTCGTTCACCGCATCGCAGCCGTGGCGGTGTTGCTGCTGGTGATCGTGATGGTGTGCGTCTGCTTCGGCGTGCAGCCGGTACTTCGTGCCGAGGGGGCGATGGCGCTCGCGCTGCTCGGGCTTGCGCTGTTCCTCGCTGTGCTCGGGCGTTGGAGCAGTGGCACGCGCGTGCCTGTGGTCGCGATGGGCAACTTGCTGGGAGGCTTCGCGATGCTGGCGCTGTCTGCGCGGTTGACCTTGTCCGGACGACCACCGAATTTGGCGCGAGGGCGTTGCTGGGTGATCCTGGCCGCAACACCCATGATCATTCAGGTCGCGCTCGGTGGCTTGGTCAGCGCGTCGTTCTCGGGGCTGAGCTGCACCGCAGGCTGGGCCGATTGTCTGCAGGCTGCAGGCAGCGCCGACTGGGCCAGCCTCAACCCCTGGCGTGAGCCTGTCCTCGCCGCAGCGCCGCAGCTGAATCCGTCGGGGGCGCTGGCGCAGGTGCTGCATTGCGGCATGGCATTCGCTCTGCTGGTGCCTGTGGTGGCTTTGATAGCGATTGGTCGGTGTCGGCTGAAAATCGCTGTGGCCTTTCTCTTCGCGCTGGCGTTGCAGATGGCGATCGGCCTGGCGTTGTCCCAGGGTTCGCTGACCATTGCGTTGGCTCTGCTGCACAACGCGCTTTCCGCCGCATTGCTCGTTTTACTCGTTTTGTCGTTCTGACATCCGTCAATTGACCTGTATCAAGTGGGGCGGGCGAGCCTGCTCGGACAATCAAATCTCCGCGACACCTTCAGGAGGCTCCGGTGGACGTCAGAGCCTTCGATGTGCCGCGTTACCTGTCGGTCTTGCCTTTGTTCGGCGACATGACATCGGTCGAGCTCGAGCGTCTGTCCGACGGCAGCCAGATACGCCGTTTAGCCCGGGGCGACATGGTGTTTCGCGTGGGCCAGCCTTGCGAGGAGTTCCATGTCACGGTGGTCGGACAGGTCAAGCTGTTCGCGATTTCCGCGGCCGGACAGGAAAAAGTGATCGAACTGATCGGGCCGGGTCAGAGCTTTGCTGAGGCGATCATGTTCATCGGCATGGCCTACATCATCAATGCACAGGCGTTGACAGATACGCTTCTTTTAACAGTTAGCAAAAAATCGGTTCTGGACGAAATAAGCCATGACCCGCGTTTTGCGCTGCGCATGTTGGCCGGCATATCGCGCCGACTCCATGGCTTGGTGCGTGATGTCCAGGGCTATGCGCTTTCCAGCGGTCAGCAGCGCGTCATTGGCTACTTGCTGCGAGGCCTGGATGGCGAAGCTGGCGCCGAAGCGGGCGAGGTGATGGTTTCGCTGCCGGTCAGCAAGTCGACGGTTGCTTCTCGGCTGTCACTGACGCCAGAGTATTTCTCGCGCGTGCTGCATGAGCTCGAATCGGCCGGTTTGATCGAAATCGAAAAGCGCGACATCCGCATCCTCGATGCGAATCGCTTGGCGATGTATCAACCCGGGCTGTGATGGATTGACAGGGCTCTGCGAAGTTCAAATTCCAGGGCTCGCCTGCGGCGTGGGTCCGGCACCCGGCATTGGATGGGTGGCCACAACTTGCTGCGGCGCGAGGCCCTGAGCACATGGACTACGCCAGCCTGAAACTGATCCACCAGACGGCTGTGCTTATGTCGATCAGTGGGTTTCTGGCTAGAGGGCTGGGCTCATTGCTGGGTGCCGAATGGGTGCGAAGCCGTGCCGCGCGGACATGGACGCACGTGATTGATTCGGTCTTGCTGGCCTCGGCCTTGAGCCTGGCCTGGACCTTGCGCCTGAATCCTGTCGCAGCACCTTGGTTGCTGGCCAAGATTGTCGGACTGCTGTTCTACATTGGGCTGGGCATGCTGGCGCTACGATCCGGCCTGCCTCGACGTGTTCGGGCGCTTGCAATGGCTGGCGCATGGGTCTGCATGGCGCAGATTGTTGCGACGGCTATCAGCAAAAATCCTTGTGGCTTGCTGGTTTGGGTGCGAGCCTTGTTTGTTTGAAATCGACCGCCTGCACAGATTTTCAATACGCCGCCGGCAGGGTGCTCAACTGACCACGCCGATGTTCCAAGGTACGAACTCATGGTCGCCGAGCCCGAGCAACTCGCTCTTGCTGCGTTCGCCCGACGCGATGCGCAGCATCTGCGCGAAGATGCGTTCACCCATCTGCGCCATCGTCGCCGTGCCGTCGAGGATTTCGCCGCAGTTCAGGTCCATGTCTTCGGTCAGCCTGTTGTACATCGTCGTGTTGGTCGCCAGTTTGATCGAAGGGACGGGCTTGGCACCGAACATCGAGCCGCGCCCCGTCGTGAACAAAATCATGTTGGCGCCGCCGGCGATCTGCCCGGTGGCCGAGCAGGGGTCGAATCCCGGCGTGTCCATGAAGACAAAGCCGGGTATGCGCACCGGCTCGGCGTAACGGTAGACCGCCATCAGCCCGGTCGTGCCACCACCTTGTCGGCTGGATGCAACCGGATCACGGGCCCGCTGATGCGCTTGGCCGACAAGTCGATCATGGGCGGGCTCAAGGTCTCGGATGTCGATTCATTCAGCATGGCTCTGGATTCCTTGGGTCAGCCGCAAGGTGTGCGGCTTGTGGATGACACGGCCCAGTGGCCTGGGCTTGACAGCGCCGCCGGCTCTTGGGTGGGCCGCGCGCTGCGGGTTTAGCGGAAAGCATTGTCGGCGCCTGTGGACATTGAAGAAAGCAGCGAGTGCTACATTCAAAGCACAACAAAACCTGGGTTCCGATCGATCGCCTCACCATGGATGTCCGATTTCTCCACAGCTTTGTGATCGTGGTCGATTGTGGCTCGCTGGCCGAGGCCGCGCGTCGGCTCGAACTCACGCCGGCGGCGGTGGCCACCCGCATCAAGACGCTCGAGGATGGATTCGGCACGCCGCTCGTACGCCGGTCTGGCCGAACCGTCAAGGCCACCGAGGCTGGGCTGAAGATCCTGGAGCATGCGCGCCGCGTGCTGCGCGACGTGCGTGACCTGCACGCGATTGCCAACGACGATGTGCCGCTCGGTGAACTTCGGCTCGGCGCCTCGGCCTCGGCACTGACTGGCTTGCTGCCGCCGGTGCTGACCAGGCTCTACCAGTGCCACCCGAAACTCGCGCTCTATATAGAACCTGGCACCTCAGCGCATCTGTACCACAGCGTCACCACCGGCGCGCTGGATGCCGCAGTGATCGTCGAGCCCCATTTCAGTTTGCCCAAGACCTGCGAGTGGCGCGTCCTGGTCGAGGAGCCTTTGTGCGTGCTCGCGCCGCTGTCGATGGCTGGACGCGATGCACTCGAACTGCTTGCTACCGAGCCCTTCATCCGATACGACCGCGCGATGTGGGGCGGTCGGCTGGCCGATCGCTACTTGCGCGAGCGTCAGATTCGGCCGCGCGAGCGGATCGAGATCGACGCGCTCAGCGCGATCGCGGTGCTGGTGCACCAGGGCTTGGGCGTCTCGCTGCTGCCCGACTGGACTCCGCCCTGGCCCGAGGGCTTGCAGATCGTTCGACTGGCGCTACCTGCGCCGGCGCCGGTGCGCCGCATGGGCCTGGTCTGGGCAGCGCAGGGCCCGCGTGCCGCGGTGGCGCGCGCCCTGCTGCAGCAAGCACAGAGCGTCTGGGGCGTGATTGACTGAACTCCTACGTGTCGAAGTTGCCTCGGGAAGATGTTTTTTTCTTTTTCAGAAGAGGATGAAGCACTGTTTTGCCTTCTTTAAATCCGTCAACAATCGACTCCTTTCGGTGTACCGAGCAAGCGGCAGGCCCGAGGCTTGCGCAATGTGGCGCCGGCCGCAGCGTCGCAGCCTCGCAGCCATAGGGCAACGCCTGGGCTTCGGTTTCAACGAGGCCGCGGGTAAGAAATGCGGCCCATGGGTCACCGCCTGATACGCTCAAACCTGACAACGAGAATTCAATGATGAACAAAGAAAGCGGTATGACGACCAAACTGCGCGGCGTGTTCTCGCCAGTGTTGATGCCGTTCAACGCCGATTACTCGCCATCGGTCAACCGTTTCGTCAAGCACTGCCATTGGCTGCTGAACCAAGGCGTGGGACTGTCGGTGTTTGGTACCAATTCGGAAGCCAATTCTCTGGGCGTCGATGAGAAGCGCGGCTTGCTCGATGCGCTGCTGAACACCGGTGTTGCGCCGGATCGGTTGATGCCTGGCACGGGCGCCTGTGCGTTGACCGACACCATCGCGCTGACCCGCCATGCGGTGGCCGCGGGCTGCGCTGGCGTGCTGATGCTGCCGCCTTTCTACTACAAGGGTGTCAGCGACGAGGGATTGTTCCGCAGCTTCGCCACGGTGATCGACGCCGTCGCCGACTCGCGGCTGCGTGTCTACCTGTACCACATCCCGCCGGTGTCGCAGGTCGCCATCAGCCTCAAACTGATCGAACGCTTGTTGAAGGCCTATCCCGGTGCGATCGCGGGCGTCAAGGACAGCTCAGGCGAGTGGAGCAACACCGAGGCCATGCTGCGCGAGTTCCAACCGGCCGGCTTCGATGTCTTCGCCGGGTCTGAATCCTTCCTGCTGCAGACCCTGCGCGGCGGCGGCGCGGGTTGCATCACGGCCACCGGCAACGTCAACCCGGGTCCGATCGTCGAGTTGTTTCGGCATTGGCAGGATGCTGATGCCGACCAGCGCCAGGCTGGTCTGAACGCGACACGCAAGGTGTTTCAGAAGTTGCCGATGATCGCGGCGAAGAAGTCTCCGATCGCCTGGCAGTCTGGCGACGCGGGTTGGGCCACGCTGCGTCCGCCGCTGATCGAACTCGACGAGGCGCAGCGCGTACAGATCAAGGCCGAACTGCAGGCGCTGGGCTTTGTGATGCCCGGCGCCGCCTCGCTGGCAGCCTGAGCCCGGCACCTGAGCCGATCAGACTGCCAAGAACAACAGCCGACAAGCCTGAGATGAAGACTTTCGAGGCGGTCTTGCCGCCGTCCGCCAGTGTCCCGCGCCGCCGTCGCTTCGGTGAACAAGAGCGCTTCATGTTGCTGCTGCTTGCGCCTTCGGCCTTGCTGCTGCTGCTGTTCCAGGTCCTGCCGATCGCCATCGGCGCGAACGCCAGTTTTCGTGACTGGATGCTGACCAAGCCCAAGGGCACTTGGCTGGGCTGGCAGCATTACGCCGCGGTGTTGAGCGATCCGGCTTTCTTGACGATCGTCTTGCCCAACACCTTCGGCTTCATGTTCGCGACAGTGACGCTCTCCTTGGTCCTGGGTCTGGCGCTGGCGCTGCTGCTGAACCGGCCCTACCGCGGCCAGAAGATCGTGCAGACCGTGCTGCTGCTGCCGTTGATGGTCGCGCCGGTGATCGCGGCGATCATGGTGCGCTGGATCTTCAATGACCAGTTCGGCATCGTCAACGTCGTGCTCGAAGCGATCGGACTGGAGGGCCAACCCTGGCTGGCGATGCGCTGGTCCGCCTTTTGCATCATCTTGCTCACCGACGTCTGGCTCTGGACGCCCTGGTTCACGATCTTGCTGCTGGCCGGTCTGCAAAGCCTGCCCAAGGACCCGTTCGAAGCCGCGGCAATCGACGGCACGTCGCGCTGGCGCGTCTTTCGCTATTTGACGCTGCCCATGCTGCGCCCGGTGATCGTGGTCTGCATCGTGATCCGCAGCATAGACGCCTTCCGCACCTTCGACATCGTCTGGACATTGACCGGAGGCGGACCGGCGCGGCAGACCGAGTTGTTCAGCCTGTACGCCTACGAGCAGGCCTTCATCTTCCTGAATTTCGGCCGCGGCTCGGCTGCGGCGCTGATCGGTGCGGTGATCATCCTGATTTTTGGCATGACGCTGTACCGCTTGCTGAACCGGGTCACCGAGGTGTCGCGCCCGGCTTCATCATGAGCATGGTGCACAGGGCTTGGTTCTCCGACTTGGCGCCAGGCGCGCGCAAGGGCTTCTTCGCGTTGGCGATCACGGGCATCTGCTTGCTGTTCGCATTCCCGATCTTGTGGCTGCTGCTGACCTCGCTGCGCCCTCAGTCGGGTGTCTATTACGTCTGGAAGGGCACCGAGTTCACGCTCGGCAGTTACCTCGAAGTGCTGGCCAACGAGCGGCTGCGCAAGGCCTTTTTCAACAGTGGCCTGCTCGCCACACTCGCCACCGTGTTGTCCATCATGGTGACGGTCTCGAGCGGCTACATGCTGTCGCGTTTCAAGGGGCCGATTGCCAGCAGTTGGTTCGCCGCGATCTACATCTTTCGTTGTGTGCCCTACATCGCCTGGGTGCTGCCGCTGTACTTCGTGACCCAGAAGGTCGGCATCTACGACACCTATCTGGGCCTGTTGCTGCCGCATGTGGCGGTGCACATTTGCTTTTTCTCCTGGCTGATGAAGGGCTTTTTCGATGGCATCGACCCGGCGATGGAGCAGGCCGCGCTGATCGACGGCTGCACCCGCTGGGGCGCGTTCATCCGCGTCGCACTGCCTTCGGCGCTGCCCGCGATCTCGGCGTTGTCGGTGCTGTGCTGGCTGTTCACCTGGAACGAGTTTCTGTTCGCGCTGATCCTGACTGGCGAGAAGATACCGGTGCTGACAGTGGCGATGGCACAGTTCGTCCACGAGATGGGCATCGAGTGGCATTTGATGAGCGCGACTGCGATGCTCGCGTTGGTGCCGGCTTTCTTGCTGACACTATTTGGTCAAAAGTACGTGATCCAAGGCTTGAAGTTGTGAGTCCGGGTCTGCCGATTTTCTCAGTGCAGTCCGTGTCGAGACACGCAGGCTGTGTTCTTTCTTGTTCTGCGAACCCCAAGAGGTTGTGATGAATTCATGGATCCGAAATGCCGGCCTGCTGCTTGCAGGCCTGACCCTGGCGTGCAGCCAAGTGCTGGCCCAGCAAGAGCTCAAGATTGGCTACCAGCCGAACCCGATCCAGGACAACTCGATCGCGATGATGGAGAAGTGGGGCGCCAAGAACAACGTCAAGATCACCAAGGTCCCCAATGCCTACGGGGTCTATGTCGAGAAGATGACGGCCTCGCTGACCTCTGGGTCGGACCAGTTCGACGTCATCTGGCACAACGATGACTGGGGCCAGATGTGGGCACACCTGCTCGAGCCGACCGACGATGTGGCTGGCATGAAGCTCGCTGACCCCTGGGGCATGGATCCGATCATTTGGAACAACGCCCAGGGCAAGCCGACGACAGTGCCTATGGGTCACACCTTCGGCGTGTTTTTCTACCGCACCGATCTGATCAAGGACAGTGAACTGCCCAGAACATGGGACGAGATGGTCACTCTGAGCAAGAA
>CALQBT020000064.1 GCA_943328885.2 Bordetella parapertussis
ACCGTACGGTGATCGAGGCGGACGCGCACATCGGCAGCAACTGCGTGCTGGTGGCGCCGCTGACGGTAGGCGCTGGCGGCACGGTGGGCGGCGGTAGCACGTTGACCAAGAGCACGCCGCCGGGGCAGTTGACGGTGGCGCGTGGCAAGCAGGTCTCGATCAGCGGTTGGACGCGGCCGGTCAAAGTGCGCAAAGCCTGAGATCCCAGCCGGTCCTGCGCCCAGCACAGGTCTGGTGCACAGCTGCGCGGGCAAGGCCTGTGCTTCAGGCGTTCTTGCCGTCCAGACAGCTTGCCGCCAGGCACAGGTCGTCCCAGGCTTTGGCTTTGTCGGCGGGTTGGCGCAGCAGGTAGGCCGGGTGGTAGGTGACGACCAGCGGCACGCCGCGCCAGCGGTGCAGACGGCCGCGTAGCTTGCCGATCGGCTCGTCGCTGCCGAGCAGCGAACGCACCGCGAAGGCGCCCATCGCCAGGATCACCCGGGGCTGCAGCAGCTCGACCTGGCGCTGCAAAAACGGCTGGCAGGCGGCGAGCTCATCGGCCGTCGGGTTGCGGTTGCGCGGCGGCCGGCACTTCACGGTATTGGTGATGAACACCTGGTGCGCCGGATCGGCGTCGTCGCGGCTCCATCCCAGCGCGCGCAGCATGCGGTCGAGCAGCTGACCCGAGTCGCCGACGAAGGGCTCGCCGCTGGCGTCTTCCTGTTCGCCCGGGGCCTCGCCGACGACCAGGCATTGCGCGCGCAGGTTCCCGGCACCGAACACGGTCTGCTGCCGTCCGTCGCACAGTCCGCAGGCGCGACAGCTCTCGACCGCCGACTTCAGCGCCGGCCAGTCCATCGATGCGGTTGTGCCCGCCGGATCTGCGGCGGACCTGACCCTGTCAGTCATCGGATCTGCGCTTGCACGGGCAACCGGCACGTCTGGCCGCCCCGGATGTCCCCGATTTTCTGGCGCAGGCGTGCGGGCAGGCTGGACAGCGGGCGCTGTTGGGCTCGCTTCTGTCACGCCCGCCCCGGCCGCCACGGGCGGCAGCCACAGCCGCAAGCCCATCTCGCGCAGCATGGCCCGTTGGGGCTCAGACCAGCGCATCCGGCCCCCCATCATCGCCCGGGCGAGGGCCCGAGCCCTCTGCTTGCAAGCCCAGTCGCAGCACCAGCGCGTCCTCGCGCTGCGGGTGATCGGTTGGGTAGTAGCTGCGCCGGCAGCCGACCTCGACAAAACCGGCGCGCTGGTACAGCGCACGCGCTGCTAGGTTGCTCGGCCGCACCTCCAACCACAGCGCCTGGTCGCCGCGCAGGCGTGCCAGCGTTTGCAGCCGCTCGAGCATCGCCCTGGCATGGCCGGCGCGTTGGGCTTGCGGCGCGACGGTGAGGTTGAGCAAGTGGGTTTCCTCGACACCGGGCAGGGCGACGAAATAGCCCAGCAAGCGCCCGTCGCCATCGAGCCGCAGTTCGGCGGTGTAGGACGACGCCAGCGAGTCGATGAAGTTGCCGCGTGTCCAGGGATGGCTGTAGGCCCGCACCTCCAGCGCCAGAACGGCATCCAGATCGGCCACGGTCATGGGCCGATGCTCTGGCGCGGGTCGGGTGCGCGGCATGGCGCTCACGCCGGACCTGCCGCGGCCGGCACCGCTGGGCGCAGGACCTGGCGTTCGGCAGTGGTCAGCGCCACCTTGTCGCGCAGATAGAGCGGCAGCGCCCGGTCAGCGTCGATGCCGCGGCCTTGGCCCCAGGCCAGCCGCGCCAGCTGCAGCAAGGCCGCCGCACGGTTGCGGGTCTGAGGCCAGCATTCAGCATCGCGCCAGGGTAGCCGCTCGGCAAAAGCAGAGATGGCGCTGCCGGCCACGCGCGCTGGCGGTTCGGCGAGCCATGCTGCGGCCAGCGCCGGCAGCGTCCACAACTGCGGCGCCACCCGGGTTTGCCAGTGGCGGCCGTCGTGGTGGTAGCTGGCGGCATAGACCTCGTCCATCCGAGCGTCCATCGCGACCCACCAGTCCCCCGTCCCACTTGAATCTTTCAGATGAGATCTGACCTCGGCCGCCTGCGCTCTCGCATCCTCGGCGACGATCAGCAGGCTGTCGATGGGCAGCACCGGGGTGTTGTCGACCAGGGCCAGCCCCTGGGCCACCGCACAAGCCGTGCGCAGTCCGGTGAATGCCCCTGGCCCCTGGCCGAAAGCGATCGCCTGCACCTGGTTCAGCCTCACACCGCCCTCAGCCAGCACGCCCAGCAACAGCGGGATCAACCGGGCCGAAGCAAGCGCTCCGCCGCGCTCGTTGGCCAGGAATTCGCCGGCCGGGCTCAGCAGCGCGACGGCCATCAGGTCGGTCGAGGTGTCTAAGGCGAGCAAGCAGGGCGACATGGCGGGCGCAGAGTGTAGCGGCCTATCCAGCGGGCCTGGTGGTGGCGCGTTTCAGGCCCTGCCTTCGCGCTTCAAATCTGGCGGCGCTGTCTCTGCGGTGGTGTCAGCGAGTGCTCACGCAGGCAGTCCGGGCCGCGCACCCCGAGGCTCAAAACGGATTGCCGCGGGCGCGGGTGGTCGCCTGCGCGCCGATTTGGCTGTGCGCATTCGGCCCGAGGTGGCGGTCGCTGGCCCACAGGTGGCTGGTCGACGACGCGCCGGCCACCAGCGTGGTGGTGTCGCAAGCCCGCACCGCAGTGGCCACGGCTGTACCCGTGCCGCCAACCGGTGTCGTGACGCAGGCTGCCACGTTGGTGACCGCTGGTGCGGTCAGGAAGGAGGCAGGGTTCTTGGCCATTGCGGCAACGAGGTCATCGGCCAGCACCAGACCGTAGTTGCGCCCGTCGTAGGTGTTTGAATCGATCTGGGTGCGCAGGTAGGCGTTGAACTGGTAGGTTAGCTGGCTCAGCAGCGCAGAGGCGCCGGGGTCGCTCAGGTTGGCACGCACCGCGTACGGGCTGCTGCTCAGGTCGGGCACGGTGAACACGATTGCACGGGCCCCGGTGCGCAGGATGGCATTGACCTGGACCGCCGCGAGAGTCCCGCGCCGCTTCGCTTCGGCCAAGGCATCGGCCGGCGCCAGCCCGCTCTGGGTGCGTTCGTAGAGCGCGATGATGTCGTTGCTGCCTATCATCACCGTCACCATGTCGGTGGCGTTCAGGTCGCCCTGGCTGGCCAGTTGCTGGGCCAGGCCGGTGCTCGCATCGTCGACCGTGGCCAGGCGCTGGGCGCGGATAAAGGCCTTGGGCAAGTCGCCATTGGGGTTGCATTGCTCGAAGACCAGCCCGTACAGGCTGGCCAGACTCTGCACAAAGCTCGGTAGCGCCAGGCATTTTCCGGTGCTGGCGCGGCGGTCATTGACCGTGAACTTGAAGCCGTCGCCGTTGCCGTCGTTTTCGATCATGCTGTTCTCGTCGCCGAACACGATCAACCGTGCCGGCACGAAGGATTGCACTTGCGAGGTGCCGCCACCGCAGGCGGCCAGCAGCGCCGCGCACAGCATCATCGGTGCCAGCAGGGTCGTGCCGAGGCGGCGCAGATCACGAAAAGGAGTCATCGGGTTTCCATCATTCACACATTGCGCCTGCACCAGTTGGTGCCTCAAGAGGCGGCCGCCCGCCGCAGTCGGTCCATCACGCCTTCCCATACGGGCTCGTCGCTTGCTTGCTCGACCCAGATCTCGGCCACGCCCTCGGCATCCAGCTGACGCAGCACGGCAAACAACTCATGCGCGACCTCTGCGGGTTCGTCAGGCATGCGTCGCATCCCGGGGAGGAGCCCGAGACGCTGGCGGGAATATACCGCCACGCCGGCTGGCAGCCGCTCGCGCTCGGCCAGCGCAGCGGCCAAGGCCTGGCCAGACCAGAGCCGGACTCTTGCCCTCGGCGCGTAGTGCGAGGCCAGGGTACCGCTGGCGCGAGGCGCGTGGACATCGGGTTCGCGCAGCGGCTCACCCAGCACGGCTTCGAGTTCGGCGCGCGTCAGCACGCCCGGGCGCAGCAGCACGGGGTGGCCGCGGCTGAGGTCAATGATGGTCGACTCGATGCCCAGCGCGCAGTCGCCACCGTCCAGCACCCAGAGCTCGGATCCGAACTCCTGCACCACATGGGCCGCGCGGGGCGGGCTGACGCGGCCGAAGCGGTTGGCACTGGGCCCGGCCACGCCAGCCACGCCCAGCGCAGCCGCCTCGCGCAGCAGCGCCAGCGCCACCGGGTGGGCGGGGCAGCGCAGGCCGATGCTGGACTGGCCGCCGGCGGCGCTGGCGGCGATGCCCTCAGCGCGCGGCACGATGATGGTGACCGGACCGGGCCAGAAGGCCTGCGCCAGGCGATGCGCGGCCTCGGGCAGCAAGGCGGCAAATTTGGCAGCTTGCGCCAGGTCGCTGACATGGACGATCAAGGGGTGGTCCGCAGGTCGGCCCTTGGCTTTGAAGATGCCGAGCACGGCCAAGTCGCTGTCGGCTCGTGCCCACAAGCCGTAGACGGGTTCGGTGGGAAAGGCCACCAGCCCGCCTTCGGCCAGACGGCGGGCGGCAGCTGCCAGCGCACCGGGGTCATCGCCGCGCAGCAAGCCCATCAGCTTCTGGCCGTCGGCCAAGCCTGCAGGCCCAGCATTGACGCTGCTAGCAAGGCGGTGGCCTCAGCGCTCGCAGCGTCGGCGGCCGTGACGGTCAGGTGGCCCATCTTGCGGCCTGGTCTGGCGCTGGCCTTGCCGTAGAGGTGCAGGTGAACCCCCGGCAGCGTCAGCAACCGGTCCCAGGGCGGGATCTTTTCGACGCCGTCAGCGTCAAACCAGAGGTCGCCGAGCAGGTTGAGCATCACCGCAGCCGAATGCTGGCGCGGTGCGGTCAAGGGCAGGCCGGTGAGGGCGCGCACCTGCAGTTCGAACTGGCTGAGGTCGCTGCCGTCGATCGACCAGTGGCCCGAGTTGTGCGGCCTGGGCGCCATCTCGTTGGCCACCAGGCTGCCATCATCGAGCACGAAGAACTCAACGCACAGCACGCCGACGTAATCCATCGCCTCGGCCAGCGCCGCGGCGGCCTGGCTGGCCTGGGATTGCTGCGCCGATGTGGCGTCGGGCGCGGGCACCCGGGTGACCGCCAGAATGCCTTCGCGGTGCAGGTTTTGCTGCACCGGCAGTTGGACTGTCTGGCCGGTCGCGCTGCGCGCGACGACCACGCTCAACTCCAGCTTCAGTGGCAGCAGTTTTTCCAGCACACAGGGCAGCTGACCGAGTGCGTCCCAGGCCAGAGCCAGCGCTGCGCGGTCGGCCACCCGCCGCTGGCCTTTGCCGTCGTAGCCCAGCCTGGCGGTCTTGAGGATGCCGGGCAGCAAGTCATCGCCCACCGCCGCCAGTCGCTCCGGCGTGTCGATCAAGGCATGGGGCGCGCAGGGCACACCGCAGCGCCGGAACCAGGCCTTCTCGGCCGAGCGGTCCTGGCATACCGCGACGCCGTCGGCCGCAGGCGCCACCCGCCGGTAAGCGCCCAGCGTGACGAGCGCGCCGGCCGGCACGTTCTCGAACTCGGTGGTGATCGCCTCGCAGCGCTGCATCAGCTGTGCCAGCCCTTGTTCATCGAGGTAATCGGTGGCGATGTGGTAGTGCGCCACCAGCCCTGCCGGCGAGGTCGGATCGGGGTCGAGCACTGCGGTGAAGTAGCCCATGGACTGCGCGGCTTGCACAAACATGCGTCCGAGTTGACCGCCGCCCATCACACCCAGCGTCGCGCCGGGAAGTATTGTTTTTGAAGTCATGGGGGGCTCAGGTCGGCTGTCATGGCTTGTGCACCGGCGGTCTGGCGGGCGCGGAAGGCGTCGAGCTTGGCCAGCAGTGCGGCGTCGCCGCTGGCGAGCATCGCCACCGCGAACAAGGCCGCATTGGCCGCCCCGGCAGTGCCGATGGCGAAAGTGGCCACCGGGATGCCCTTGGGCATCTGGACGATCGAGTGCAAGGAGTCGACCCCGGCCAGGTGCTTGCTCGCCACCGGCACGCCCAACACCGGCACGGTGGTCTTGGCTGCGAGCATGCCTGGCAAGTGGGCCGCGCCGCCAGCGCCGGCGATGATCGCACGCAGGCCGCGGCCCGCGGCGGCTTCGGCATAGGCGAACATCTGGTCTGGCATGCGGTGCGCCGAAACCACCCTGCACTCATGGGACACGCCAAACTCGGCGAGAATCTGCGCCGCATGGCGCATGGTTTCCCAATCACTGGATGAGCCCATCAACACGCCGACCAGGGCTTTGACGTTGTATTCCGTGCTGTTTTCCACATCAGGCAAGGCCAAAGCTCCGGCGGGTCTGCGAGCATTGAATTGTAGGCGGCCGCCTCTATCTGCCAGTGCCTGTCCTTTGTCTTCCGATCCTTGACCCTCACACGAGCCTGCTGCCCACACCATGAGCGACATCACAATCCAGAATATTGAAGCTGAGCTGGTCCAGGCCTCGCTGCAGCAGCCCGTGCTGCTCGACATCTGGGCGCCTTGGTGCGGCCCTTGCCGCATGCTCGGACCCTTGCTCGAGAAAGTCGAGGCGGCCTATGAAGGCCGTTTCAAGCTGGCCAAACTCAACAGCGATGACCAGCCCGAGATCGCAGCCCAGCTCAGCCAGGCTTTCGGCGTTCGCTCGATCCCGTTCTGCGTGATGTTCAAGGACGGCCAGCCGGTCGATGGTTTTGTCGGTGCCTTGCCCGAGTCGCAGATCCGCGAGTTCCTCGACCGCCATGTGGCGCCAGCCGATCAAGCGCAGGCCGATGTCGAACTCGAGGAGGAGCAAGCGCTGGACGACGACGTCGATACCGTGCTGGCCAAGCTGGGCCAGGCCCTTGCCGACGACCCGGCCAACGAGGAGACCCGGGGCGACTATGTCAAGCTGCTGATCGACATCGGTGAACACGCGCTGGCGCGTCAGGCCTGGCAGCCGATGGCGCCCAGGGCCATTGTCGACGGCCGTATCGCCGCGCTGGGGCTCTGGCTTGATGCCTGCGAAAAAGCGCCGATCGCCCGCACGCCGCAGGATCTGGCCGCGGCGATCGCTGCGAACCGGCGTGATTTCGAAGCCCGTCACGAACTGGCCCAGCTGGCGATGGCGGCCGGTCGGTTCACCGAGGCGATGGATGAGTTGCTAGAAATCGTGATGCGCGACAAGGGCTGGAGCGACGAGCTGGCGCGTAAGACCTATGTCGCGATTCTCAGCTTGATGGGCAAGCCTGCTGCCAAGGCCCCGCCCGGCAAGGGCGGCGTCGAGCCGGCCAAGGGCGCGCTGGAGGTCGTCGGCCATGCTGCGGTGACGCCCAGCGATCCGTTGATCGACCAGTACCGCCGCAAGCTCAGCATGGCGCTGTTCTGAGTCTGGCGCAGGGTTGCCGTTGCCGCCCGGTCTGCCAAAAACCGCACCTACAATACCAAGTTGACCCGCGCCACGCGGGCGCTCAGCCAAGGATTTTCATCGTGTTCATGTCCCAAGCCTTTGCCCAGTCTGCACCGGCTGCCGCCGCCGGCGGCGGTCTCGAGTCCATGTTCGGCTCGATCGGCCAGTTCCTGCCGCTGGTGTTGATGTTTGTCGTGCTGTACTTCATCATGATCCGGCCGCAGATGAAGCGCCAGAAAGAGCACAAGTCGATGATCGACGCTTTGGCCAAGGGCGACGAAGTGGTCACCACCGGCGGTCTGATCGGCCGTGTTGCCAAGATGGGCGAGAGCATGCTGCAGCTCGAGGTCGCCACCGGTGTCGAGGTGCAGGTCCAGCGCAGCGCCGTCGTGCAGGTGCTGCCCAAGGGCAGCTTCGGCAAGTGATGCCACTCGCCGTCAGCTGAGCAGGCGGCTGCCCGGGCCGAGTCGCTTGGCGCATCTGAATCGCGTGGTCCCGCCCGTGCCGCGCCCGATGAAAGCCCGTTCTTCGCCCGCCTGGGCGCAAGAGCTGAGGAACGCCTGATGAACCGCTATCCCTGGTGGAAATACCTGATCCTGGCGCTCGCGCTGCTGATCGGACTGCTCTATACGCTGCCGAATCTGTACGGCGAGGCGCCGGCGGTTCAGATCTCCAGCGCCAAGGCCACGGTCAAGCTCGACCAGGCGATGGTGGCGCGTATCGAGAAGACGCTCGCAGCCGCCAGCCTGACGGCAGATTTCGTCCAGTTCGAGGGCAACTCGGTCAAGGCCAGGCTGCGCAACACCGACGAGCAGATCAAGGCCAAGGACGCGATCGCCAAGGCGCTCAACCCCGATCTCACTGATCCTTCGTACATCGTTGCGCTGAACCTGCTGAGCCGGTCGCCGGCTTGGTTGACGCAGCTGCATGCGCTGCCGATGTACCTGGGGCTGGACCTGCGCGGCGGGGTGCACTTCTTGATGCAAGTGGACATGAAGGCCTCGCTGACCAAGAAGGCCGAAGCCACGGCCGGTGACCTGCGCAGCCTGCTGCGCGACAAGAACATCCGCCACGCCGGCATCAGCCGTGATGGCAATCTGGTGGTGTTGCGCTTGCGCGATCGTCCCAGCTTGGTCCAGGCCCAGAACTTTTTGACCGACCAATTGCCCGACATGTTGTGGACCGAAAGCGCCGATGGCGCCGAGTTCCGACTCACTGGCGCGCTCAAGCCGGCGGCGGCGCGCGCGGCGCAAGAGGCTGCGATCAAGCAAAACATCACGACCTTGCACAACCGCGTCAACGAACTCGGCGTCGCCGAGCCGGTGATTCAGCAGCAAGGCATCGACCGGGTGGTGGTACAGCTGCCCGGCGTGCAGGACACGGCCAAGGCCAAGGACATCATCGGCCGCACCGCGACCCTGGAGCTGCGGATGGTCAACACCTCGGCCGAGGCGCTGGAGGCCGTGCGCGGCGGCGGTCCGGTTCCTTTCGGCAGCGAGCGCTATCTTGATCGAGACGGCTCACCGATCATCGTTTTCCGCCAAGTCATCTTGACCGGAGAGAGCCTGACCGACGCCCAACCCGGTTTCGACAACCAGGAGGCCGCGGTGCATCTGACGGTCGACGCCAAGGGCGGCCGGATCATGCGAGACATCTCGCGCGACAACGTTGGCAAACGCATGGCGATCCTGCTGTTCGAGAAGGGCAAGGGCGAGGTCGTCACCGCGCCGGTGATCCGCGGCGAACTCGGCAACCGCTTCCAGATCTCGGGCAAGATGAGCACCAGCGAGGCCGCCGACACCGCGCTGCTGTTGCGCGCCGGCAGCCTGGCCGCGCCGATGGAGATCATCGAGGAGCGCACGATCGGCCCGACCTTGGGCGCCGAAAACATCGCCAAGGGCTTTGCCAGCGTGGGTTACGGCTTTGCTGCGATCGCCGTCTTCATGTGCAGCTACTACCTGCTGTTCGGGGTGTTCTCGTCGCTGGCGCTGGCCTTCAACTTGCTGCTGCTGATCTCGATGCTGTCGATGCTGCAGGCCACCTTGACGTTGCCCGGCATCGCCGCGATCGCGCTGACGCTGGGCATGGCGATCGACTCCAACGTGCTGATCAACGAACGGGTTCGCGAAGAGTTGCGCGGCGGCGCCTCTCCCCAAGCTGCGATCAACGCCGGTTACGAGCGCGCGTTTGCGACCATCCTCGACTCCAACATCACGACCTTGATCGCCGGCCTGGCGCTGCTGGCTTTCGGCTCGGGCTTTGTGCGCGGCTTCGCGGTGGTGCATTGCCTGGGCATCATGACCTCGATGTTCTCGTCGGTGATGTTCTCGCGTGGCCTGGTCAATCTCTGGTACGGCGGCCAGAAGCGGCTGAAATCGGTGTCGATCGGTCAGGTCTGGCGGCCTGCCGGTTCGCCTGTGCCTGGCACCGACCTGTCGGCCGACGAACCCGTCGCCAAGACCTGACGCGCAGCGGAGAAAGAGAACATGGAATTCTTCAGGATACAGCGCGACATCCCGTTCATGCGTCATGCCTTGGTGC
>CALQBT020000065.1 GCA_943328885.2 Bordetella parapertussis
CGCGCCCGGTTGCTGAGCCGCACCGACCTGCTCGAGCGTCGCCTTCAGGCTGGCCGCCAGGTCAGCGTCCGGGCGCAGCAAGAGCTCGCGGCAATCCAGCGGCCAAGCTCGACAAGCAGCGCACAGCGACTCCGAAACGGGGTCAGGCAGCAGTGAAAACCTCACAATCAACACTGTTTATCTTTTAAAGTAATTCGAACATTTTATCACCAGACATACCTCTGCTCAAGAGCCGCAAACCGCCTAGGCGACCTGCGATGCGCGCCGCAGGCAGCGGTCGAGTAGGGCGGCTCGGACCAGCCCCCGCGCGTCGAGGGCAGGCCGGGCCAGCAGACAGACCAGCAGACCGACAAACAACGCAGTCTTGCCGGACTACAAAGCGTGACAAATCCAACATCGAAGACACCCGTGCAGCATGCCACCGAAGTCAAATTGCGTATAGCATTGAATCTGTTTATTACGTCTATCAAAGCATCCCATGACTGTCTGTATCGTTGATGACAATGCGATCGTTGCTGCCCAGCTCAAGCAAATGCTTGAGCAAATTGGTGTTGGCAACCCGCTCGCCTTCACTGATTCGCGGCGCGCGTTGAAATGGTGCCTCGAATCCCCTCCCGACCTGATCTTGCTTGACTACAACATGCCCGATCTCGACGGCATCGAGTTCCTGGGTGAGTTGCAGCGCCACCCATCCACCCGGCGGGTGCCGGTGGCGATGATTTCGGGCTGGGCCGTCGACAGCCTGCGCCTGCTGGCGCTGCGCGCTGGCGCGGTCGATGTGATCAACAAACCCTTCGAGCCCGAAGAGCTCAAACTCAAGGTTCTGAACCTGTTGCGCCTGGCCGACCGCAGCCACGACCGCGCGGCCAGCGAGACCGACACCACAGCGTCGGACCCATTGATCGACCTCGATGAGCCGGCCCTGTTGATGCTGGAGCGGCTGGCGCTGATCCGCGCCGACCGCCAGGCCGGCTCAATGCGGCGCGTCGGTCAGTACGCAGCGCGCATCGGCGCTTGCTGCGGACTGAGCCAAGCGCAGCAAGCGCTGCTGTCGCGCGCTGCGCCCTTGCACGACATCGGCAACTGGTCGGTGCCCAGCGAGGTGCTCGCGCGCAGCGCGCCAGTCACGCGCGAAGGCCGCCGCCAGCTCGACGGGCGCGCCAACGCAGGCCACCAAGTACTCAACGGCCATAGGTCACCGGTGCTGCAGTTGGCCGCAGAGATCGCGCTGTCCATCCAGGAGCACTGGGATGGCAGTGGCACGCCACTGGGCCTGAAGGGCGAAGCGATTCCCTTGTCGGGCCGCATCGTCGCGTTGGCCGACATGTTCGAGCAGATGACGGTCTGGCGCGGCCCCAACCAGTCTGCACTGTCGGCCGAGTCGGCAGCCGCCGTGATCCATGCCGACGAAGGCCAGCAGTTCGACCCCGGCGTGGTGCGCTCGCTCGACCAGGCACTGCCATCGATGTGCCTGTTGATGGATCAAGCGCCCGCAAGCGCCCTCGGTTCGGCCCCCCTGGGCGCGTTGGTGAGCTGACCCGGGCCGCGAGTCGACCGGTTCGAAACCAGCTGGCGCTCAAACGCCGACTGGCGCAACAGCATGGCCGGGATCGGTGGCCGGTCGAGGGCTGCGCCCTCCCGGAGCCGGGTCGCCATGATCGGCTTGGCGCAACAGTTCGACAGCGTACGACACCGCCAGGCGCGCCTCGTCGAGTTGGGCCGCGTCCTCGTCGAGCGCCGGCGACCGGCTGGCGATCTCGACCACAAGACCATCGGCTTCGAGCACCAGGGACTGCAGGCAGCGGGCATGGTACTTGCGCACCACATGCGCCCCCGACCCCATCATCACCACGCCAGCGCTGACCCAGCCAAACCCCGCCGGGCCCAGGGTCGCAATGGCCAGACCGATCAGTGACACCAGCCATCCGGCATAGAAGCACCAGACCGGGCCACGCGACTGGACCAACCTGACCTGGGTGCGCGCGTTCAACAGCAGCGCGCCCCGGCCTTCGACCAACACCGCACGCTCGAACACCGACAACTCGCGGTCGGCGTAGAGCAGCCGACCCGCCGGCACAGGCTGCGCCGGGTTCAAACCGTGTCAGCCCGCATCGACCGACGCGCGGGCTTGCGGCACCGGCACAGCTGGCAGGGTGAAGTGCCGCCGCTTTTTGACCATGACCGTCACTTCAGGCCTGGGCTTGAAATCGGTGGCCGCGGTCGACATGCTGTCACCCGACCCCAACGGCTGCACAGCCTGGCCGGCCCGGCCTTCGACGCCGGCCCCAGACCGAACACCCGACGGCAACGGTGCACCGGTGTTGACCATTTCGTCACCCAAACCGACACGAATCTTGGGGTAACTCGCACCATGCGAGGTCCGGCGTTTTTGCAGGACCGTGCGAACCGTGGTGCCATTGATCAGGCGCTTCACACGGTCCTGGACGAACCACAGTCTGCGTCCCTCGGAGCAGATCAAGCCCAGCTCGAAACCCTGCTGGGCATGGCACAGCGCCACAAAACCGGGCGCCAAACGCTGCAGCAAAACGCCGCGCGCATCGCAGGGCATCACGCGAAGAACGACGGACTCGTCCACGGATTCGGTCACCAGTTTCTCCACCGAGGCCCCGCCACCGCCAGACCTGCGGATGCTGCGTAAATTTGTTTAAACCACTTGAAACATATTATTCCATAGTGCCCTGTTGGCGCGCAAGCCACCGCACCGGGCGTCGGGATTGACACAGGACAACCGGCAGGCTGACGGCCCGCACAGCCAGGCCGGGCCTTGATGGACGACAGCGCTGCAGCAGCCGAACGCTCTAAACTCTCTAGCGCTGGCTATTTCGTCCAGCGACATGTCACTGCGCGGAGAACCTGACCATGGGCCATGTGCCGTCCGAAATGCTGGCCTTGCAGCGCCTGTACCACTGGGAGAGAGCCCACCCAGACCGAATCGCCTTGACCCAACCCATGGGAGCGGCGAACGGCGGCCAGGTCCGGGACATGAGTTGGGCCGAGGTCGGCGATCAAGTGCGCCGCATGGCCGCCCACCTCAAGGCCCTGGGGCTGGCGCCCGGGACCAAGGTGGCGATCCTGTCGAAGAACTGCGCCTGGTGGCTGATGAGCGATCTGGCGATCTGGATGGCAGACTGCGTGTCGGTGCCGCTGTACCCGACGCTCGCGCCAGACACCATCACGCAAATTCTGACCCACAGCGAGGCAGCGGTCTGCTTCGTCGGCAAGCTCGACGGCTGGGACCAGCTCAAGACCGGTTTGCCGGCAGGACTGCGCTGCATCAGCTACCCGTTGTCGCCGCCCGAGGCCTTGCAGCACTTCGAAGACTGGGACTCGATCTGCGCGCGCAGCCGGCCCCTGCAAGGCACGCCGGTGCGCGCGGCCGAAGAACTCGCCACGGTGATCTACACCTCGGGCACGACCGGCAAGCCCAAGGGCGTGATGCACAGTTTCGGCAATTTCGCCTGGGCCCTTGACACCGGCATCAAGCGCATTCCGATGAGTGCCGACGACCGCATGCTGTCGTACCTGCCAATGGCCCATGTGGTCGAGCGGGTGCTGGTCGAGCATGGCTGGCTGCGCACCGGCATGCGGTTGTACTTTGCCGAGTCACTCGACACTTTTACCGCCGACATCCAGCGCGCCCGGCCGACGATCTTCTTCTCGGTGCCCAGGCTGTGGCTGAAGTTCCAACAAGGCGTTCACCACAAGATGGCGCCGGCCCTGCTGGACCGGTTGCTGTCGATACCGATCGTCAGCACGCTGGTCCGCCGCAAAGTGCTCAAGGCGCTGGGTCTGGACCAATGCCGGATCGCTGCTGGCGGTGCCGCGCCGATGCCTGCGGCCTTGCTCGCGTGGTTCCGCAAACTCGGCCTGCCGATCAACGAAGGCTATGGCCTGACCGAGAACCTGGCCGTCTCGCACATCACGGTGCCGGGCCAGAACCAGGAAGGCACGGTGGGCCCAGGCTACGAAGGGGTCGACACCCGCATCGACCCCGAGACCGGTGAGATCCAGATGCGCAGCGCCGCGCTGATGCTGGGTTACTACAAAGCACCCGAGCTGACCCACGAGGCCTTCACCAGCGACGGCTGGTTGCGCACCGGCGACAAAGGGCTTGTCGACGCGCAAGACCGGCTGCACATCACCGGTCGCGTCAAGGACTTGTTCAAGACCAGCAAGGGCAAGTACGTGGCGCCGGCGCCGATCGAGGACAGGCTGGTGATGCACGAGGCCATCGAGGCCTGCGTCGTGACCGGTGCCAACCTGGGCCAGCCTCTGGGCATCGTGATGCTCAACGCCGAAGCCGCTGCGCGCGCCAACGATGCGGCGGCGCGCGCAGCGCTCGAGATCGCGCTCGGCCAGCATCTGCGCAGCGTCAACCAGACGCTGGACCCGCACGAACGACTGTCCTGCCTGGTCGTGGTGACCCAAGCCTGGACCGTGGACAACGACCTGATCACGCCGACCTTCAAGGTCAAGCGCAACCGAATCGAGGACCTGTACGCGTCGCAGTACGCGGCTTGGGAAGCTTCGGGACGCCAGGTGATCTGGCAAGCCGCAACCCTGGGGTGACGCAGAGCGCAAGACCGGCAGCCCGTCTTGCGTCAGGCGCGGCGCAGCAACTGGCCGGCCATTACGGCACTGAAACCCGGAAACACCCGCGCCAGTGCCTCATCACCGAGGCCAAGATGCTGCCGCAGCAGCGGGCTCAGGACCGCCCGGAAGTCGGTGGTCACCGCCAGGTCACGGCCGTCGACCAGTGCGGCCGCGTCCAGCCCAGGCCATTCGCCCAGCACCTGACCACCGGCCACCGGTCCGCCGAGTAACCAGATCACGTTGCCGCGGCCATGGTCGGTGCCACCGGTGCCGTTCTGGCGCAGCGTGCGCCCGAACTCGCTGAGCACGACGATCACCGTGTTCTGCAGGCTGTCGCCCAGGCCTTGGGCCAGCGCTTCCAGGCCGGCGCCCAGGCTGGCCAGCCGGTTCGCCAATTGCCCGCGTGCGCCGCCCTGGTTGACATGGGTGTCCCAGCCGCCGACGGCGCTGAAAGCCAGCTGTGTGTGCGGGTCCTTGTGGATCAACAGCCCCAGTCGTCTGGCATCGGCGGCAAAGCTGGTGGCCGACGCCGCGCCGTTGTCGGCACCGGGATCCATCGGTGCGCCCGCGCCCATCGCGTGGCCGGCCATGCTGCGCTTCATCTCGCTGCGGCCTTCGCTGGCGGACTTGTAGGTGGGCGCCATGCCGCTGTCCTGGGCGTAGAGCTTGTCCAGTGCGGCTTGCATGCGGGGGTCGTCGATGATCTTGGCGTCGAGCGCACGCGGTCCCAGGCCCAGTGTCGCGACGTTGGCTGCGCCGGCAAAAATGCGCGGCGGTGTCGCGCCCATGCTGACCGCTCGGGTCGGCGATGTCGGACCCGGCAAGCAGGCCAGCAGACGGTTCATCCAGCCGTCGGTGGTGCTCTTGCGGCCTGGCGTACCGCTTTCCAGATAGTCCTGCGCATCGAAGTGCGAACGCGTGCTGTCGGGCGATCCGCTGGCGTGGATGAAGCTCATCGCGCCTTGGTCCCAGAACGGCTTGAGCCGTGCCAGCGCAGGATGCAGGCCGAAGCGGCTGTCGAGTTTGAGCAAACCGTCGTCGGCACCTGGCGCGGCGAGCGCGATCGTGCTGCGCGACTGCGCATAAGCGGGCTCCGCATAGGGCGCGACAACGCTCAGCCCGTCCACCGCGCCGCGCAGCATGATGACGACCAGCTTGCGGCGGGCCAGCAAAGCATCGGTGGCAGCGCGCGCGCTGGACCAGCAAGTCCAGCCGCCGACGGCGCAGGCTTGTTGGATGAAATGTCGACGCTGCATGCCGGATCCTTGTTCAATGGCGCATGAAATCGGGGCTTCCCAACAGCAGCGCAGTCTGCAGGTTCGCGGGCGCATCCGCCACGCTGGCTCGGGTGCTGTCGCGCAACAAGACACCCAGTGTGGTCAGCAAAGCGGCCGTGTCTGACGGGGCGTCGCGGCGCAGCCGGCGCTCAGCCAGCTTGCCAGCAAACTGCAGGCGTTGCGCCAGTGCCTCGGGGTTCATCCAGGCCGCGGCGGTGTTCTTGTAACCATCGGGCGTTGGCGCACCGTGCAGCGGCATGCCGGCTTGGGCCAGCACCTGGAGCAAAGGCTGCAGGTCGGGCGGGTCGGTCGCGTCGAGCGCGCGCAGCGTGCTGACCAGGTATTGGTAGGGTGTCTTGAACTTGGCGCCAAAGGCCTCACGGCGCCAGAATTCGTCGGCGTTGATCAGGGTCTGCGTCACGGACTTGAGGTCACCACCGCTGGCCATGAATCGATCGGCCAGGCGCGCAACCAGTGCCGGCGGCGGCTCGTCGGCGACAAAGGCCTGGGCCAGCTTGAAACCCAGGTGCGCGGCGGTCGCAGGGTGTGCGGCCAGAACGTCCAGCGCCATCTCGCCCTCGGCCTGGCCAGCAGACCGCACAGCGCGCCCCAGCCAATGCTTGGAGCCGCCGTCGTGCCGGTTCGGGTCGAACTCGAACAGGTCGCCACTTCTGCCGCGCTGGGCTGCCTGGTAGTTGAAGGTCCAGCCGGTCAGCATGCGGGCCAGTTCGGTAACGTCCCGCTGCGTGTAGCCGCCGTCAACGCCCAAGGTGTGCAACTCCATCAGTTCGCGGGCGTAGTTCTCATTGAGCCCGGTCGGGCGTGCTGGATTCGGGTTGAGCGCGGCGGCGCGCCCGGGCGGCCGGTAACCCGGTGCGACGCTCTGCGCATTGTCGAGGTAGACCAGCATCGCCGGATGCTTGGCGGTGGCACCCAGCATGTCACGGAAAGAGCCGAACACATGGGGTCGGATCGCCCACCGCTCGTAATCACCCGCCAGCACCGCCACCAAGCCCTTGCCCGCAAACACGTTGAAGTGGTTGAACCAGAACTCGACCAGGACTTCCTCCAACTGCGCCGGGCTCTGCATCGCGCGCAGCAGGCGTTGCGAGGCGGCTTCGACCCGCACCGGTTGAACCAGTTCGCGACGGGCTTGGGCCCGCGCCACGGCGATCTGCGCATCGCTCATCGAGCCGGCATCGCGAGCCGCCGCCGAGTTGGCTTCGCGGTAGCGGCCGATCAGCCCGGACTGGCTCAGCTGCATGGTCGCCAGCGACTGCAACCGGCTGCTCAGCGATTCAGGCAGCGCCGGTCTGACCGGCCCGATCTGCTGGGTTAGAAATTGCTGCAACCATGCCTGTGCACCGAGCCTGGCGATGGCCTCGACATCAGCCGGACGCGGGCCGTAGCCCAGGCGGTTGAGCGCATGCAGCGCCCGCTCGTCAGCGCTGAGCGGGCCGCCAACCTGGGTCGCCGCCGCCGCGCCAACCCCGCCTAGCGTCAGCGCAGCGCCATGGATGAAATGCCTGCGAGAGATCATGTCGAGCGAGTCCAGACGCTGGTGCTGTGATGACGAGAGTTTGCACCCATCCTGCCGCGCTGCCGTCATTGGGCAGTGCAGCGGCTCGGGCAGTGCAGCAGCACCAAGCCGCAGGTCGGCTCAGTTCAGCGCCGCCTCGGCCACCGGGTCACCCGCGATACGACTGTGCCACATCACGCGCGGCTCGGTCATGTCCCAGGGCGTGGCGCGGTGCAGCAAGCAGCGGTTGTCCCAGATCACGGCGTCCCCGGCGCTCCATTGGTGGTGGTAGACGCGCGGTGCCTGGCAGGCGAATGCCACCAGTTCGTCGAGCAGACGCTGCGATTCATCCGGGTCCAGGCCAGGAATGTTGTGCGCATGGCGGCCGATCAACAGCGACTTGCGGCCGGTCTCGGGGTGCCGCTTGACCAGCGGGCGCAGCGGCACCGGACCGGCATGGAAGCCATAGCCGCTGTAGGCGCTGCCGGCCTCGGGCTGATGGCCGAGCTTGGACTGGCTGTAGTGCAGCGAGTGATGCGCAGCCAATGTCTCGATTCTTGTGCGCAGTCCGTCGTCCAGCGCGTCATAGGCCGCGCGCATGTCGGCCCAACCGGTCCGCCCACCGACGGCCGGCACCACCTCGGCGCTGAACACCGCACCCCTGGCCTGCACCGGCATGTAGGTGCTGTCGGCATGCCAGCCCATGTTGCCCTTGAGAATTTTGACGACATCGTCGTTGTCGGCCTCGATGCGCAGCGTGCCATCGGACTTCACGTTGCTGATCGCGGCCATGTCGAACTCGAGCGGCCCGAAGCGCCGCGCGAAGGCGATCTGCTCGACGCGTGACAGGTGCTGATCGGGGAAGATCAGCAGCGCGTGCTCCAACCAAGCGGCGTGCAGTTCGCGCCAGCCCTCGTCATCGATCGTGGCGAGATGCAGACCCGTGACCACGGCGCCGAACGAGGCGTCGACCGGTTCGATGTTGAAGCTGGGTGTCATGTCACGCCTCCTGAAGGGGTTCAGCTTTGGGCTGCTGGGTCTTGCCCAGCGGTATAGTGAAAGTTCAACCCTGCCCATCATGCCTGATGCTGGATCGGGCTTTTCAGCCAGGGTCCATGACCCTCAACAGAGACCTTGACGATGAGCGCTGCGACCCTCAACACCGTGCTCGGGCCGATCGCCTCGGCCGACCTCGGCTTCACGCTGATGCACGAGCATGTGATGGTCGCAGCAAGCGGCCTGTACCAGAGCTACCCCGACCTGCTGGGACGCGGCGCCGAGGCGCGTGCGATCGAATGCCTGCGCAAGGCCAAGGCTGGCGGCGTCGACACCATCGTCGACGCCACCACCTTCGATCTCGGCCGCCATGCACCGCTGCTGGCCGCCGTGTCAAAGGCCTCGGGCGTGAACATCATCAACGTCACAGGCTGGTGGCTCGACGTGCCGCGCTTTCTGCGCAGCGTCGGGCCGAAGCAGATGGCGCGAGAGTTCGTCCGCGACCTGCAGGAGGGTTTCCGCGGCACCGACATCAAGGCCGGGATGCTCAAGTGCGCGGCTGACTTCGAAGGCGTGACCGCGCCGCTCGAAACCATGGCCCGGGCGGTGGCGCGCGCCCATGTCGAGACCGGCGCGCCGATCATGGTGCACTCGCATCCGGGCATACAGCTGGCCAGGCGCCAGATCGAGATCTTCAAGGAAGAAGGCGTCGATCTGACGCGGGTCAAGATCGACCACTCCAACGACACCACCGACACCGAGTACCTGAAGTGGATCCTCGACCAGGGCTGCTACCTGGGCTTAGACCGCTACCCCGGCCGGCTGGTCAGCCCCAAGATGCGCACCGCCACGCTGAAAAAACTAATGGACGAAGGCTACGGCGACCGACTGTGCGTCTCGCACGACTGCATCTGCCTGCATGTCCACAACGAGCGACCCGACGGCAGCCTCCCTGACGAGCATGACTTCACCCGCGGCAACCCCGACCAGTACCTGTACATGCAGCGCCATGTGATCCCGCAACTGCGCGAGATGGGTTCGAGCGACGCCGATATCCGGACGCTGTTCGTCGACAACCCGCGCCGGTTCTTGTCGAACGCGTAAGCACCGCATTAGCGGATCTAGCTCGTCAAGCCCTGGATACGCGCGGCCTGTCGGCGCAGGTACTCGGGTGAGCCCAGCATCTGGCGGTTGAAGCCGATGCGCTTGAACCAGTAGTGCAGGCCGAGCAGATCGGTGAAGCCCATGCCGCCGTGCACCTCGGTGGCGGTCTTGGCGACCGATCGGCCGACCTCGTCCAGGTGGGGTTTGAGCTGGCAGACGGTCAGCCCGGCCTCGACCGGCGACTCGCCGAGTTGGTGGCCGGCGTACCAGACAAAAGCCCGCGACGGCTCCAACTGCGCCACCATTTCGGCGCACAAGTGCTTGACGGCC
>CALQBT020000066.1 GCA_943328885.2 Bordetella parapertussis
GCCCTTGTCGACCGGGTCCTTCTTCGCCCGCCTGCCCACCAGGGTCTGCCAGTCCATGGCCTGCAGGTCGACCTTGAAGCCGGCCTGGCGCAACAGTTGCGCTGCCACATCGGGCAACTTCTGGATCGAAGCCAGATCGGTCGGCTTCATGATCACGATCGGTGTCCCGTCATAGCCTGAAGCCTTGAGCAGGTCCTGAGCCTTCTTCATGTTGCTCTTGGCCTGGATCTCGCTGCCGACGATGCTGCCGTAAGGTGTGCCGCAGATGAACATCGAGGCGCAGGTTCGGTAGAGCGATTTAACGCCAACCTGGGCCCGCAGAAAGGGTTCCTGAGACATCGCCGCCAGCGCCGCCTGGCGAACCTTGACGTTGTCAAAAGGCTTTTGCAAGTGGTTGAAACGCGCCATGTACTGCAGGCCGAGCGTTGCGTACTTTGGTACCTGCAGGTTGGTGTCGGCCTTCACGGTCTCGAAGTGATCGAAAGCCAGTTGCTCGATGATGTCAATTTCACCTTTTTGCAAGGCGCTGACCTGGGCCTGCGCATCGCGCAAAGCCAGATTCCACTCGACCCGGTCGACATAGACCTTCTTGCCACCAGTGGTGCCCGACGGCGACTCGCTGCGCGGCACGTACTTGGTGTTCTTCAGGTACACCGCCTTGTCGCCGGGCTTGAACTCGTCCTTCTTGAAGATGAACGGGCCCGAGCCGATGTGCTCCTCGATCTGCTTGAAAGCGTCGGTTTCAGCGATACGCTTGGGCATGATGAACGGCACGTTCGACGAAGGCTTGCCCAGCGCTTCGAGCACAAAGCCGCAGGCCTCGCCCAGGAAGATGCGGAAGGTGTCGGGGGTTGGCGAATCCATGCGCTGCACGAACTGGAACAGCCCAGAGCCCATCGCGTCGCGCTTGCCCCAGCGCTGCAGGCTGGCAATCACGTCCTCGCCAGTGACCGGCTTGCCATCGTGGAACTCGAGCCCTTTGCGAAGCTTGAAGGTCCATAGTCGGTGGTCGCCGCTCTCGGTCCAGCTCTCGACCATCTGCGGCTTGATCTTGGCGTTCTCATCGGTGCCGAACAGCGTGTCATAAATCATGTAGCCGTGGTTGCGGCTCATGTAAGCCGTGGTCCAGATCGGGTCGAGGATGGCGAGGTTGGAGTGCGGCACGACGCGCAGCACGTTGTTCTGTGCGGTTGCAGGCGTGGCCATGGCCAGTGTCAAGGCCGACAGGGCCGCCGCAGCGGCCAGGCGAATGATTGAGATCATCAGGTTAAGACTCCAGTGGAATGACGACAAGATCTAGGCTAACCCAATTCTGCCTCTGAACCCATCGGGGTTTGCGGCAGCAACGAAAATGATTAGCAATTTTCGGGCCAGTTGGGCGATTGGCTGGCTGTCCGGCCCTGCTGGTGCTGGCCGCGGACCACCCGCCACTCAAGCCGCTGCCAGCAAGCGCAGCTGCAACTCGATTCTTGCCTGCCAGGGCGACATCGCGCCGGCAAGTCCGGCGTCGGGCCCGACAATCACCCCGCTGGCGCAGCGCGTGCAGCGCCATACCGGCAGGCCGGCAGCGACGGCCTGCTCGAGCGCAACCGCCAGCGACTCGTGCACCGTGCCGTTGCCCGTGCCCGCTACCACCAAACCCTGCACCCCGGCAGCGCACAGCGCACGCACAGCATCGTCGCGCGCACCCGCGTGGCTCGTGACGATCTCGACCCAGGGCCAGCGCGCCGGGTCGGCGTCCAGCACACCCAAACCCAGTGCGTCGCCTGCCGGCCATTCGCGAAAGCGCCGCAACCGGCCGGCCTCGACCACCCCCAACGGGCCAGCATCACCCGACTCGAAGGCGTCGAGCCGGTAGGGGTGGACCTTGCGCAGGTCACCAGCCGCATGCAGCCGACCGGCCAGCATGCCGAGCACGCCGCGGGCGCCGGGCGTGCGCGCCACCGTCAAGGCGTCGAGCAGGTTCTGCGGCCCATCGGCGGACAGGCCCGTGGCCGGGCGCATCGCCGCGACCAGCACCACCGGCTTGGCAGGCGCCAGAACGCGCTGCAGCAACCAGGCCGTCTCCTCCAAGGTGTCGGTGCCGTGGGTGATCACCAGCCCGGCGATCTCGGGCCGTGCCAGGTGGTGGGCCACGCGCCGGGCCAGTGACTGCCAGATCGCCGGGCCCATGTCCTTGCTGTCGAGTTGAGCCACCTGCTCGGCCTCGATCGCCGGGCCGGCCAGCGCAGGCACACAAGCCACCAGATCGGCCAGCATATCGACCAGCCTGCGCTGCGCGCTGGCATAGCCGATGTTGTCGGCAGCATCGGCTGCGACGCCTGCGATCGTGCCGCCAGTGCCCAAGATCACGACAGTGCTTGCCATGGAGACCCTATCTGGATAAAAATACAGTGACTGGATAAAACGTCAGGACCGATGATGAACGAGGTTTCGCAAGACAGCCCGAAGCTCACCCCACGCCAGCAGCAGATTCTCGATCTGGTGCACGACGCGATCGAACGAACCGGTGCGCCCCCGACCCGCGCCGAGATCGCTGCCGAACTGGGCTTCAAGTCAGCCAACGCAGCAGAAGAGCATTTGCAAGCCCTGGCGCGCAAAGGCATGCTCGAGTTGGTGGGGGGCACCTCACGCGGCATCCGGTTGAGCCGTCAGGCCTTGCGCGGACTCAACGAGTCGCGCAATCAGCCATTCTCACCGCCCTTGCATGGGCTGCAGCAGATCTCGCTCGCGCTGGTGGGCCGGGTCTCGGCAGGCAGTCCGATTCTGGCGCAGGAGCACATCGACCAGCGCTACTCGGTCGAGGCCTCGCTCTTCCCCGGCAAGCCCGACTACTTGCTGCGTGTGCGCGGCATGAGCATGCAGGGCGCAGGCATCCTCGACGGCGACCTGCTGGCGGTGCACAAAACGAAAGAGGCGCGCGAAGGCCAGATCGTCGTTGCACGTTTGGGCGACGAGGTCACCGTCAAGCGCTTGCATCGCGGCAAACACGGCATCGAGTTGCTGCCCGAGAACCCGGACTTCCAGCCCATCGTGGTGGGTGCGGACGATGAATTCGAACTCGAAGGCATCGCCGTCGGTCTGATCCGCAACACCCCCTTGATGTAGCCATGGGCGCAAGCAATGCCTACCGGATCAAGTCGCCCAAGGTCGCCTCGGCACATGACTGCGAACACCTAGAGCAATTGCCCAACATCGGGCCGGTGATGGCTGGCGACCTGCGCTCACTCGGCATCCAGCACCCCAGCGAGCTGACACAGCGCGACCCGTTTGCGCTCTACCAGGACTTGTGCGTGCACAGTGGCAAGCGCCAGGATCTTTGCGTGCTCGACACCTTGATGGCCGCCACCGACTTCATGCAGGGCGCAGCGGCCGCGCCCTGGTGGGCTTACACGGCGCAGCGCAAGCAGCGTTACGGGCTGGTCTAGCCGAAGGCCGCTGCACGAAGTCAGCGCTTGGCTTGGATCAGCAAGGTCTGCATCGGCTCGCCCGCCGCTGGCCACAGCGGCACGCCCTCGACCTGTACCCAGCGCTGGTTGAAGCTGCGAAACAGCGTCGACCAGGGGATGCCACTTTGGCCACCGCTGTGGATCACCCGCGACTTGCTCGGGTCGGCCAGGTCATAGCGGCCGCGCAGGCTGGGGCCGTGCTCATCGAGGTAGAACTCGGCGGTCGTCGCGTCGGCCTTCAGGCTGACCCGGCTGACGTTGACGGTGTGGCTGTCGCCGCCGACCGCAGCGCGCAGCTCAAACCATCGCGCCAGCGCCTGGACCCGGGAGAACGGCCGGTGTTCGGCGCGGGCCTGGTGCGCGCGGCCCCATTGCCAGGCGGACAGGTCGCTGCCTTGCTGGCGCTGCAATTCGGCCAGCGCTTCGGAGAAAGCCCGGTTGACCTGGAACTCGCAGGTCTCGACAGCCGGCGTGGTCTTGTCGTCGCACCACCAAGCGTCGTCGCGAGACAGCACGCCTTCGAGTGCGTCGAAATAGCCGCGCTGTCCCAGCATCCGGTCGTACAGCGGCGCACCGAGTTCGTCGGCCAGCACCTGTTCAGAGAGATGCCGCACCCAGCTCCAGTAGATCAGCGGTGCAGCTTTGTCGGCCGCCATCGTGCCGTCAAAACCCGCGAGTTGGCGCTGAGCCGCCGCGGCCAGCGGATGGTCCGACCGGGCCTGCAGCAAGCGCGGCAACAGCCTGGCCACCGCCAGCGACTTGACATCGCCCTGCATCCGGCCCAAATCGTCCAGCGTATGCCTGGGTGCGGCCTCGATCATCTGCTCGATGCGCTGGTGGCGAAACGGCAGCGCCCACTGGTGGGTGATGAAGTGCGGGTAGCCCGGCGGCGTGATCCTCTGGTTGGCATTGGCGATGAAGCCGCGCGCGGGATCGCGCTGCTGGGGCAAGGCGTCGACCGGCAAGTAGCCGGTCCAGTCGTAGCGGGCGTCCCAACCCGGCGCCGGCGCCAGGCCTTGCAAGTTGTTGTCGGGTCGGCGCAGCGGCACCCGTCCTGGCGAGACCAGCGCGATGTGGCCCGCATCATCGGCCACCGCCATGTTCTGCTGCGGTACCTGCCAGCTTGCTGAGGCACGGACAAAGGCGTCGACTGAACCCGCTTGGTTCATCGCCAACATGGTCGCGACCATGTCGTTGTCGATGTCCAGGCCAGTCCAGCGCAACGCAATTGCGTAAGCCGGTTGGCTGCCGAGCGCACCGTCGGCCATGCCCGACAGCGTGGCATCCGAGATCACCGGGCCATGGCGGGTGCTGCGAACCGTCAGCACGATGTCGGGCTTGCCCTTGACCTTGATGATCTCCTGTCGGGTCTCGAAACGCGCCCAGCCCTCGGGCGTCTGGTACTGCGAGGGATCACCGGGCTTGATGCGCTCGAGATAGCTGTCCTGCACGTCAGGGCCGGTGTTGGTCAGGCCCCAGGCGACGTGTTCGTTCTGGCCCATCACGACGCCAGGCAGACCGGGCAAGGTGGCGCCGGCGATCTTCAGTCCTGGTGCTTCGAGGCGGGCGAAGTACCACAGCGCCGGGCTCGAGAGCTTGAGGTGCGGGTCGTTGGCCAGCAGCGGATGGCCGGTGGCGCTGCGGCTGCCAGCCAGCACCCAGCTGTTCGAGCCGACGCCGTCGACCTCGCTCTCGGGTGCGGCGGCCATCAGCCTGAGCAGCGAGGCCTCGCTTGTGGCCTGCTGTCCGTCGAGCCGCAGCGAGTCGTAGAACGCCGCGAAGTCCATGCTGGCCGGCACCGCGTCGCCGGGGTACGGCGGCATCAACTGGTCAATGCGCAGCTTGGGCAGCTTGGCCGACAGTCGCAGCCGGATCAACTCGGTCTGCCAGTTCGCGCCCAGATCCCAGGCCATCATGATCGCCCAAGCCAGGCTGTCCTGTGGCGTCCAGGGCTCGGGCTGCAGCCCCAGCAACACGAACTCGGGAGGTCGCGCGCTCAGACCCGCGATCACCGCGTTGACGCCGTCGGCGTAAGCCTGCAAGGCCGAGCGCGAGGCGGCAGGCAACTGGTCCCACTGCGCCGACGCGGTTCGCCGAACGCCCAGCGTGCGCAGAAAGCGGTCGGTGTCGGCCGCACCTTCGCCAAAAGCCTCGGCGAGCCGGCCAGCACCGATGCGCCGGTGCGTCTCCATCTGCCACAGCCGGTCCTGCGCATGGGCCACGCCCAGACCGAAGAAGGCATCGGCGATGCTGGCCGCACGGATCGTCGGGATGCCATGCGCGTCGCGCTCGATCCGCAACTCAGCGCGGGCACCGGGCAGCACCATGCTGCCCTCGGTCTGCGGCAACACCTGTTGGGCATAGATCCAGGCCACCGCAGCGCAGGCCAACAACAGCAGCAAGAGCACGACCAGCGAGCGGGTCATCCAGTGGCGAAGCATCCTGCCCCCGTGCAGCGTGTGTTCGAGCGCTGAGCGAGCGGGCTTTACGGGGTGGCGAGGAAGTCGCTCTTGCCCAGTTCCACACCCCCTTGTCGCAGCAAGGCGTATGCCATCGAGATGTGGAAGAAGAAGTTGGGCAGCGCCCAGTGCTTGAGAAACACTTCGCCCGTGAAGTGCAGCGGGTCACGGGTTCGCATCGGGATCACGATCTCGCGACCCTCACTGCCGTCGATCGCCGCCGCCGCTACCGAGCCCACATAGTCCAGCGTCTTGCGCACGCGCTCACGCAGGTCGGCCAGGCTGGATTCGTTGTCCTCAAAGTTGGGAAGCTCTTGGCCCGCCAGCCGCGCGACACAGCCCTTGGCGGCATCGCTGGCAATGCGGATCTGCGCCACGAAAGGCAGCATGTCGGGCGCCAGGCGCAGCTGCAGGTAATTGTCGGGATCGAACTTGCGTGCCAGTGCATGGGCCTCGGCCTTGTCCAGCCAGGCCAGCAAGGCACCGAGTTGACGTTGGAACACCGGCACACTGGCCGAGTGCATCGAAAAGGGTTTGGTAGTCGTCATGGCGTATCCAGAATTAAAAGGTGAGACAGACCCGCATGCTAGCGCTGCAAAGTCCGGCAGCCCGGACGAGCAAACCGGCACAATCAACACCACACCATGAACATCATCATCCTCGACGACTATCAGGACGCGGTGCGCAAGCTGCACTGCGCAGCACGGCTGGAGCGCTACAACGCCAAGGTCTTCACCAACACCGTCAAGGGCATCGGGCAACTGGCGGTCCGGCTGCGTGACGCCGAAGTGCTGGTGCTGATCCGTGAGCGCACCCATTTCCCACGCCAGCTGCTGGAAAAGCTCCCCAAGCTGCGGTTGATCGCGCAGACCGGCAAGGTCGGTTCGCACATCGACCTGGAGACCTGCACCAGGCTGGGCATCGCGGTGGCCGACGGCACCGGATCACCGGTGGCCGCGGCCGAGCTGACCTGGGCCTTGGTCATGGCCGCGATGCGCAGGCTGCCGCAATACATCGGCAACCTCAAGCACGGCGCCTGGCAGCAAAGTGGTCTGAAGACGGCGTCGATGCCACCCAATTTCGGCCTCGGCATGCTGCTCAGGGGCCGCAGCCTGGGGGTCTGGGGTTACGGCAAGATCGGCCAGCTCGTCGCCGGTTACGGCCGCGCATTCGGCATGCAAGTGCAGGTCTGGGGCAGCGCCAGCTCGCGCGCCCGGGCGCTGGCCGACGGCTACCAAGCCGCCGCCAGCCGAGAGTCATTCTTCGAGGACTGCGACGTGCTGTCGCTACACCTGCGGCTCAACGATGCAACGCGGTCGATCGTCGGACTCGAAGATCTGGCGCGGATGAAACCCACGGCGCTGTTCGTCAACACCTCGCGTGCCGAACTGGTCAGTGACAACGCGCTGATCTCGGCGCTCAACAAGGGCCGGCCCGGCCTGGCAGCTGTCGATGTGTTCGAGACCGAGCCCATTTTGCAAGGCCACCCCTTGCTGCGGATGGAAAACGCGATCTGCACACCGCATATCGGCTATGTAGAGCAAGACAGCTACGAGCTGTATTTCGGCTCGGCATTCGACAACGTCATCAATTTCATCAGCAACGAGCCCAGCAACATCGTCAACCCAGAAGCGCTCAAGGTGATCCGTTGAGCCTGCCGGCAGCGCTGGGGGCGCTTGATGCCGGTGGCCTGCGCCAGCCTATGTCCTGCGTCGAGCTGTTCAAGGTCTTCAACCGCATGGCTTTGCAGGGTTTCGGCGGCGTGCTGCCGGTGGCCCACCGCGAACTGGTCGAGCGCCAGCGTTGGCTCAATGCGCAGCAGTTCGTCGAATTGCTCACCATCAGCCAGGTGCTGCCCGGGCCCAACATCGTCAACTTTGCGATCCTCTTCGGCGACCGGTACTTTGGCTGGCGCGGCGCTGTGGCCGCCAGCGCCGGATTGCTGGTCCTGCCCATGCTGATCGTGCTCGCGCTGGCCATGGCGTACCAGCGCTTTGCCAACCAGCCCTTCGTGGCGGGCGCACTGCGCGGCATGGGCGCAGTGGCCGCCGGCATGATCATCGCCACGGCGGTCAAGCTGGCCCGAACGCTCAAGAGCAACCCTCTGGGCCTGCCCGCCAGCGGCGTGCTGGGCGCGGCCACGCTGGTGATGGTGGGCTTGCTGCGCTGGCCGATGGTGTGGGTGGTACTCGGTCTGGGCGGGATGGGCATGACGCTGGCTGCCAGGCGGCTCGGTGCCCGGCCAAACCCGGCACCCGGCCTGGGCCCGAACCCGTGAGCACCTGGTTCGGCCTGCATGGACTGGCCTGGGCCGATCTGCTGGCACTGTGGCTGCACTTCATGCTGCTGTCGATGCTGGCCGTTGGTGGCGCGATCACGACCGCGCCCGACATGCAGCGCTATCTGGTGACCGATCAGGGCTGGATGAGCGATACACAGTTCACCACCGGTGTGGCGATCGCCCAGGCTGCGCCAGGGCCCAACATCCTGTTCGTCGCGGTGATGGGCTGGCAGGTGGCAGGTGCCGCCGGCTTGATCGCCACCATGGCCGGCATCTTGGGACCGTCGTCCATTGTTGCCCTGCTGGTCGGACGCTACCGCCAGCGCCGCGCCGAGTCGCTGCTGCTGCGGGCCTTCACGGCCGGGCTGGCACCGCTGACCTTGGGGCTGTTGCTGTCGACAGGCTGGATCCTCATCGCACCGGTGCGCCAGCACGGCGTGGCCCTGCTGCTGGTGGCGGCCACCGTCGCGCTGTCGGTGCGCAGCAAGATCAGCCCGATGTGCTTGATTGCCGCAGGCGCGGTGGTGGGCGGGCTGGGCCTGCACTGATCCAGGCGCAACAGGTGCTGGAAGCCGTCCACCAATGGCCGCTGTTCATCAGCGCCGGCCTGCTGCTCAACCTCACGCCAGGTGCCGACATGGCGCTGGTCGCCCGCAACGCAGCAGGCCAGGGATTCAAAGCCGGCGCGGCGGCAGCGCTGGGCGTCGGCGCGGGCTGCTGGGTGCACATTGCCGCCGCCGCGCTGGGACTGTCTGCGCTGTTGGCGGGATCCCCCGATGGCATCGCGCTGCTGCGCTGGGCCGGCGCGGCCTATCTGATCTGGTTGGGCTGGAGTCTGCTGCGCCACCCTGCCCCCAGCTTTCAAAATTCACAGGCTGATCGCGCTGATGCAACACCAGGTACTTGGCGGCGCGCGTTCACGCAGGGTTTTCTGACCAACGCGCTCAACCCCAAGGTCGCGCTGTTCTTCCTGGCCTTCGTGCCGCAGTTCATCCGGCCAGACGCGTCCGAGCGCATGCCGGCCTTCATCGCGCTGGGCGCGGTGTTTGTGGTCAACGCCACCCTGGTCAACCTCGGCCTGGCCTGGGGGGTGGCCGCGCTGCGACATGGTCTGCAACAGCGACCCGCTCAGCGGGCCGCCAGCCTGTGGCTCAACCGCGGTACGGGTGCGCTGTTCGTGGTGCTGGGGCTGCGGCTGGCCTGGGGTGACGTCGGGCACTGAGCGCCCCAAGGCCGGCCGAAGCCGGCCGCCCCCCGTGGGAATCAAGCAAAGTGGCAAAGCCACATTTGCTTGAGTCTCGAAGTCCCTAGCGCGCACCGCGACCAGACGAGCGCCGGTAGACCAGCAAGC
>CALQBT020000067.1 GCA_943328885.2 Bordetella parapertussis
GATGGTGGCAGGCCATCGAGCCCGCGGCACCGGGCTGTCAGGTGGCGATGCCCTTCTGGAAGGCCGGCCGCGCCTGCAGCCGCTGCACATAGCCGTGCAGATGGGTCATGTCTTCGGGCATGCAGCCCAGCCTGCGCGCCATGTAGCAGGCATGGCCGAGCATGAAATCGGCGCCCGACAAGTCCCCGATCAAGTAATCATGGCCTGCCAGTGCAGCATTCACCGGCTCGAGCGACTTGGTCAGCAAGCGCTTGGCCTGGCCCAGCGCTTCTTCACTGCGGCGCTCTGGCGGCAACAAAATGGTCTGAACCACGATGGTGTTGATCGGCGGCATCGCCATGCCTTCGCAGTAGTTGAACCACTGCAGGTAGCGCGGGAACCGTGGTGAAGCCACCGCCGGCTTGAGTGCGCCGTCGCTATGGCGGGCGATGAGGTATTCGACGATCGCGCCCGATTCATACAGCATCACGGCACCGTCTTCGAGCACTGGCACGCGGCCCAGCGGATGGCGGGCGCGGTGCTCGTCGGACTTCAGCGCCCTGGGGTGGAACTCCATACGGTTGAGCTCGTAGGGCAGTTGCAGTTCCTCGAGCAGCCAGACGATGCGACCGGCGCGGCTGTTGGGGGCATGGTGCAGTGTCAGCATCGGCGGGTCTGCGTTAGCAAGTTGTTCAGGTCCGGGCCGGCAGGCCGCGCACGATGGTCAGAAATTCGAGCATCGTGCCGGCACGGCGGTGCGCCGACAAGGCCTGGTAGTCGGCGTCGGCGTACCAACTGCGGGCCTGCGCCTCGGAAGGGAAGCTGAAGATGATCATGCGCCCGCTGCGCGGCGCCTGGCCCTCCAGCGTGAAGGCGGCGTCGTCATAGGTGAGGAACTCGCCGCCGTACTTCTTGAGCAGGGGAAAGAAACCTTTTTCATAGAGACGGTAGGCGACCGCGTCGGTGACGCTCAGGTTGACGATGGCGTACACAGGGACGTCGGACATGGCGGGGGGCCTCATTTCAGGTCGGCGTTGCTGGCATGGTTCCACCAGGCCAGGTCGGAATGGGCCCGCAGGTCGAGCTCGAAAGTCCAGGCCGAGCGGTGCTGGTGGGCCAGGTAGTAATAGGTGTTGGCCACCTCGGCAGGCAGCAGCAGCCCGTCGTTGTCCAGCCCCTTGCGCTCGCGCAGCGCCTGGAAGCGCTCAGGGCCGAGCATCTTGCCCAGCGTGTCGGGCGCGTCAACCGCGCCGTCGATGATGATGTGCGAGACATGGATGCCCTTGGCCGCAAACTGCGCGTTGAGCGATTGGCAGAGCATGCGCCGTCCGCCCATGGCCGCAGCGTGCGAATGCTGGCCGGCGTTGCCGCGCATCGCGGCAGTGGCCGAGGTGACGATCAGCGCGCCCTTGCCACGGGCTTCCATGTACGGGAACAGCACTTGCGCCAGCCGGAACAGCCCGAAGGTCGCCATGCGCCAGCCGGTCTCGAAGGCCTTGAGCGTGGTGCTGGCCAGGCCCCGGTCGCCGATCTGCGCCCCCAGGTTGAACACGGCCACTGCGATCGGGCCGATGTTGGCCTCGATGTGCGTCACCATTTGCTCGATGCTGCCTTCTTCCACCGCATTGAGGATGAAGCCGGTGGCCGAGCCACCCTCGGCTTCGATCTCGGCGACCATGCGGTCCAGGCCGGCCTTGTCGGTGCGACGCGCCAAGCAGGCGTGGTAGCCCTCGCGGGCGAAGCGCTTCGCCACATTGCCGCCGATACCCGCTCCGGCACCGACGATCAGACAGACGGGTTTGTTCATGGTCTGGTTCCGTTCTAAACGATATGCCGGTGCTGCACAACGACCGGCTCGATGGCTTGGCTTGGACATCATCGCCGACCTCATCATCGTCGATGCCCTCGCCTGCTGGCACCCGCGAAGGTGACACCCCGCTCGACTTAAGCCTCGACAGCGGGTCTGTTGCGCGAAATTGCCAGCTCGCGCTGAAGGTCGCGGCTCAAGCGCTTTTAGTCCAGCGGCTCGACCGCTGGCATGCCCCAGCCGCCCTTGATCGCCGCCGGCTCGGGCCAGTACAGCCTGGCATTGAGCAAGAAGGGCAGGCCAGGGGCCAACGGCAGCCAGTTCGGCTGTCGGGCCGGGTCGGGCGCGCTGGCCTGTAGCCACAGGTCGAGCGAGCCGTCGGAGTTGAAGACCAGCGGATCGCGGCTGCCCAAGGCGTGGCGCTTGAGCGGGTTGGCGATCAGGAAATCGTCGGCGCCGTAAGCCGTGATCGACCAGAAGGCCTTGACTGGCGGCAGCTCACCGGCCCGGAAGTGCAGCCGGTAGCGGCGGCTGCCGTCCAAGGCCCGCCCCTGGGCGTCGATGCCGGTGTTCGGGTAGACCGCGTCGGCCGGCAGATTCGCGCCCAGTCCGACCACCGCCACCACGGCACGGATGTTGTAGTGCGTGCCGTAGTCACCCAGCATCGAAGGCGGGGTCGACCAGCCGCGCAGCAGGTCGCGTGGCTGCTTGAGTTCCCGAGCCACCCTGCGGTCGGCGAGCCAGCGGCCCAGGCTGACAGCGCAGCGGTCGAGCAGCCCCCAATGCGGTGCTCGGCCTGCTTGCACGCCCAAGCGCTCGAGCTTGAGCAGCATCGGCGCGTCAGCCGCGGCCGGCGGGTTGGTCAGCATCAGCGCGGCCAGGCGGTCGAAGAAGACCTCGGTGCCCATCGCCTGCATCTGCTGCACCGGCGGCGCGGGCTTGAACGCCGCGCCCTGCCAGGCCGGCTCGACCGACCCGCCAAGCGGGGCGTCGAGTGCGCGCAGCGTGATGCCGTCTTGCAGCCTGTGCACCAGCGGGTAATCGGCCGCGCCCCGGGTCTCGGTGCGGCCGATCAACCAAACGATGTCGGTGGGCGCGCGCAGCAGCGTCATGCCGGCCGGCAGCTCGCCCTGCCAGGCCCGGCCGACCAACAGGAAGCGGCCGCCAGCGTTGCCGGTGCTGCGGCTGCCTGGCGCGGCGAAGACATTCGTCCAGCCGTCGAGAAACGCCATCACCTCGTAGCGCTGGTCGTTGGCCGCCATCTCGAACACCCAGGGCCCTTGCGCCGTGTCGATGAAGGCGGTGGTGTAGAGCGTGTCGACATTGGGCCGCACCACGTCCTTGAAGCTGGCGTCGGGGAACTGGCGCACCCGGCGGAGCTGGTTCTCGGGCCCGACGTTCAGCGCGGCGCTGGCCCGGGTGACATCCATCATCACCAGCGGGTAGCCGTAGAGGTAGGCCTCGGCACCGAGCGCGATCTGCTCGGCCTTGGCGTAGAGCAGCGCAGCGACCAAGCCCAGCAGCGCCGCGAACGCGCCGACCCAGCGCCTCCACCCGGTCCAGCGTGGCCGCAGGCTCACGGCTTGGCCAGGCCGGAGGCTGGACCGGCCGCGTTCAGCACGGTGCGAAACCCGAGGTGGCTGGCACCCAGGTCATCGTCCTGCGGCTGGCGCGATCCCGAGCGGTAGCGGGCGCAGTAGTTTGGCGCGCACAGGAACGAGCCGCCCTTGATCACGCGCTGCGCGCTGCTGCGCAGTCCCGCGGGCAGTTGCTCAGACGCCGGCCGCGCAGCGTCACGATGATGGGGCCGGTAGGCGTCGACGGTGAGCTCCCAGACGTTGCCGATCATGTCGAACAAGCCGAGCGCGTTCGGTGCATAACAGCCCACCGGCGCCAGGCCGACGAAGCCGTCCTCGCCCGAGTTCGCCACCGGGAACAGGCCTTGCCAGGTGTTGGCTTGCAGCGGCTGATCATGGTCTTGCGCGGCCAGCGCTTGGCCGGCGCGGGCCGCCCATTCCCACTGCGCCTCGCTGGGCAAGCTGTGGCCTCGCCAGCGCGCATAGGCCTGCGCGTCGGCGATCGTCACCGCGACCACCGGGAAAGAACCATGGCCAGCGATGCTGCTGCCCGGGCCGCCGGGATGGCGCCAATCGGCGCCCGACAAGTAGCGCCACCATGAGTCGGGCGCGCCAGCGCCTGTCACCGCCTTGGGCATCACGAACACCACCGCGCCGGGTTTTCGCTGCTCGGCCGTCAGGCCGGGGTGGCGCGCGGCATCGACCGGGCGCTCGGCATCGGTGAGATAACCGGTGGCCGCGACGAAAGCGGCAAACTCGTCGTTGCTGACCTCGGTGCGGTCCATCCAGAAACCCGAGACCCGGGTCTGACGCAGCGGCAGCTCCTCAGGGTAGACCGTGTCGCCGAATTCGAAGCTGCCGCCGGGCACCCAGACCATGCCGGGATGCGGCGCCGCCGAGTGCTGTACCGGCAGCGTGCATTGCAGCCGCTGCGTCGGCGCAGCGCTGCGTCCCGCCAGCCCATACCAGGCGCCGGCCAGCGCCAGCGCGAACACCAAGGCCCACCCGTGCTTCGAATGCCAGACCTGAGCAAAAGCCGCCAGGCCGCGAGCTAGCCACGCCACCACGCTCAGTTGGCCCAGTAGGTGAACTCGTCGCCAGGGGCCTGTGGCTGGTCCAACGTCTTGTCGATCAACACCGGTAACTCGATGAACGAGGGCCACAGCGGCGGCGGCATGCCGGCATGGTGGGCGGCGAGCAAGGCCTTGAGCTGCGCCAGCTTCTGCGGCTGCAGCGATGCCAGGTTGCGCCGCTCGGTCGGGTCGTCGCCAAGATTGAACAGCCAGTCCTTCTTGGGACGCTCCGACACGATCAGCTTCCAGCCCTGGTCCTGCACCGTGCGGTAAGGGCCGTCGCGCCAGTACAGCGCGCGCGCCGGTTGCGCCTTGCCGCCTGGCGCCAGAAAGGGCAGCAGGTTGACGCCATCGATCACCCGGTCGGTCGGCAGGCTCACGCCGGCCGCGGCCACGACAGTGGGCAGGATGTCGATGTTGGACATCGGCGCCGCGTAGCGCGTGCCGGCCGGGATGTGGCCGGGCCATTTGGCGACATAGGGCACCCGCAGCCCGCCTTCGAACAGCGTGAGCTTCCAGCCGCGAAAAGGCTTGTTGACCTCGGGGATGCCGATGTAGTTGGGCGCGCCGTTGTCGCTGGTGAAGATCACGATCGTGTTGCTGTCTAGCCCCTCGTCACGCAATGTCTGCAGCACCCGGCCGACGCTGCGATCGACCGATCGCACCATCGCCGCGTAGACCCGGCGCCGGTGATCGGGGATGTGGGCCAGCGCGTCGTAATCGGCTTTGCTGGCCTGCAGCGGCGTGTGCACGCCCCAGTGCGCCAGGTACATGAAGAAAGGCCGGTGCTTGTTGCGCCGGATCGCGGTGACCGCCTCGTCGGTGAAGTAGTCGGTCAGGTACTTGGCCGGCTCGAACCACTTGCCGGCGTTGTAGCTGACGCCGTAGCGCATGTTGTGCCACAGGAACTTGTCGATCGGGTCGAAGTCCTGCTTGGAATTGACCGCCCGGGGATCATTTTCGGGCAGGTACATCCCACTCTCCATGAACAGGCTCTCGTCAAAGCCCTGGTTGTTGGGCCGCATCTCAGGGGTGCTGCCGAGGTGCCATTTGCCGATGTGGATGTTGTGGTAGCCGCGCCCCTTGAGCAATTCGGCGACGGTCCGCTCGGACGCAGGCATGCCCAGTTCGCCGAACTCCGGGACCTGGCTGGCCTTGGTCTGGTCGATGATGACCGGGAGAAGACCGGTCGGGTCGGCGTAGAGCGCACCGGCCACGCGGGCCAGTTGGCCTGGCAAGGGCGTGAACTCGACGCCAAAGCGCCAGGGATAGCGGCCCGTCATCAGCGCGGCGCGCGAGACGGTGCACACCGCGCCGCCGGCATAGCCCTGGTCGAAGCGCACGCCGTCGCGGGCGATCGAATCGATGGCCGGCGTGGGCACGCCTTCGGCCTGGTGGCCGCCGCCGTGGGTCGAGACATCATTGATGCCCAGATCGTCAGCCAGGATCACGATGATGTTGGGCGGGCGCTGCGCCAGCGCCTGCGCGGGTGCGGCCGGCCCGGCCTGCCAGGGCACCGGACGGTTGGCGTCGCGGGGGTGGACGATGTCGGTGTACCAACCCAGCGTATACATCAGCACATGCAGCCGGTTGGCATAGACCAACGCGGCCACCGCAGCGAGCCCGAGCACAGCGATCAGCAAGGACTTGCGAAGTTTCATCTTCGACACGGTCAGCGCGCGGCCCCGGCCACCGAAAATTGCGCCGCGTTGTCGTGCAGCCATTGCCGCGACAGCGCCGCTTCGTGCTGGCTGGGGTGGAAATCGCGCGCCAGGTAATCGCGCCACAAGCCGACGTTGCCGCGGATGATCCCGTCGCGGGCCAGCAGCAGCCTGGCCCCGCTGCGCCAGGTCGACCAGTGCCAGAAGCTGCCGTCGTGCCAGAGGTTGCGCAAGGTCTGGCGCAACACGTCGGCCAGGAAGACCACCGTGACATAGCGGAAGATCCGCACCCGCCAGCCGTGGTGGCCGCTGACGGCCTGGTAGATGTCGAAGGCCGTGCTGCGGTGCTCGGACTCCTCAGCGCTGTGCCATTGCCACAGCGTCTGCAGCCGCGGCTCGGCGCCGGCCAGCGCCTCGGGGTGGCGCAGCAACCAGTTGGCGAAGATCGCGGTGAAATGCTCGGTTGCCGCAGTGGCGGCCAGATGAACCCAAGCGTCGCGGTGGGCGTTGGCCGCAATTCGCTTCAAGGCCCGGACCTCGATCGTGTTGCGCAAGCCCTGCTCGACCAGATGGCGGTTGAACAGCGCATGGACGCGCCGGTGCGTGGCCTCTTGGCCGACAAAGCCGGCGACCTCGGCCGCGAAACGCCCGCGCTCGGCCTCGGGCAAGGACTTCAGTGCGGCCCGCACCGAGTCGATGAAATACTGCTCGCCGACCGGAAAGCTCATCGACAGCGCGTTGAAAAATGCTGTTCGAAACGCATCGCCACCGTTCCAGCGGCCGGCAACGGGCGCGTCGAGGTCGATCAGCAGACGGCGAACCAGGAGATCGCTCACCGGTGAATCCTTTCAGAAACTGTGGCGGCCGATCGCTCAGGCGCCGATCGGACTCAGGACGAAGCACCGCAATCCAGACGGCGTCGATCAGCGCCTGAACAAGAATTTTGCCCGCAGGACGGCACCCGCGCAGTCGTCCGGGTTACAGCCCGATCGCCCTTCAATCAACACAGCAGTGTACGGACAGCCCGCTGTCAAGCGCCTGCGCGTCCAGCCTGCGCCTTGAAACCGGTAGTTGCCTGCGACAGCGCAAGATCGCCAGCCTCGGTGCCGTCCACGACGCCACGGCACGCTGCAAGGCCCTGGAAAGCGAGCCCAAGCGCGCCAAATGCCTGACCCGGATGGCCCGCGCGCCGCGCTGATCGATTGAATTTCTGCCGCAAGCCGAGATGGCGTGCGATGCTGCAGGTCTGACCACGATGGTGAACCCTGATGCTCGCACGCTTGCCTGCCGCCTTGCGCGGCGCTTTCACCGCCCTGACACTGACGCTGAGCACGCTGCTGCTGACCGCGATGATGATGTTGCCCGCGCTGCTCAAGCTGCTGCCGATGCCCGCGCTGCGCCGAACCTGCGACCATGCGCTGACCACTCTGGCCTCGGCTTGGGTCGCGATCAACAACCGCTGGATCGCCGCGGTGCGCCCGGTGCTGTGGGATGTGCAAGGTGTCGAAGGCCTGCACCAGCGCGGCTGGTACCTGGTGTCGGCCAACCACCAGAGCTGGGTTGACATCCTGGTGCTGCAGCGAATCTTCCACGGCAAGATCCCGTTCCTGAAGTTCTTCCTCAAACAGGAGCTGATCTGGGTGCCGGTGATCGGCCTGGCCTGGTGGGCGCTGGACTTCCCGTTCATGAAGCGTGGCCGCGGCCACGGCGCGCGCCAGAACGACTTGCTCGCCACGCGCCAGGCCTGCGAGAAGTTCAAACGCATCCCGACCTCGGTGATCAATTTCGTCGAAGGCACCCGCTTCACACCGGCCAAGCACACCGCACAACGCAGCCCTTACCGCCACCTGCTCAAGCCCAAGATCGGTGGTCTGGGCATCGCGCTGGCAACGATGGGCGAGCAGTTCGAGGCCTTGCTCGATGTCACCATCGTCTACCCGCAAGGCGCACCCAAGTTCTGGGACCTGCTGTGCGGCCGCATTCCCGCGGTGTCGGTGCGGGTTCAGCAGCGTGAGATCCCCGACGCCGTGCTGGGCAGCGACCCGCTCGGCGACAAGGCCTACCGCCAGCGGCTCAATGCCTGGGTCGACCAGCAGTGGGTCGAGAAAGACCTGCTGATCGACGGCATGCTGGGAGCCTCACGGCAAGCGCCGGGCTGAGGGCTCGAGTGGCGAGCGTCAGCCCGCGCAGAATCGGGTCCTCAGACTCTCTGGCGCCCCGACCTTGACCCTCGATCCCCTCCGCCGAGCCGCCGGCGCTTACAGCCTGTTCATGGTCGGCCTGCTCGGCTTTGCCTCGGGCCTGCCGCTGGCGTTGACCGGCCAGGCCTTGCAGGCCTGGCTCAGCACCGAGGGGGTCGACATCGCCACCATAGGCTTCCTCAGCTTGGTCGGCCTGCCCTATACCTTCAAGTTCCTGTGGGCGCCGCTGATGGACCGCTTCGAGCTCTGGCCCGCGCTGGGCCGGCGCCGCGGCTGGTTGGTGCTGACGCAGCTTGCACTGGCGGGCGCGCTGTGGGCGCTGTCGACGACCCCGCCGCGCGGCGCGCTACAGGTCTTTGCGCTGCTGGCGGTGGTCGTGGCTTTCGTCTCGGCGTCGCAGGATGTCGTGATCGATGCCTACCGCACCGACCTGCTGGCGCCGGCCCAGCGCGGACTGGGCGCGTCGCTGAGCGTGTTGGGTTACCGGCTGGCGATGATCCTGTCGGGCGGCGTGGCGCTGATCTGGACCGACGCCGCCCAGGGCAACGGCTGGTCCTGGCCGCAGGTCTACCGGCTGATGGCCGCGATCATGGTCGGTGCCGCGCTGGTCTCGGCGCTGCTGCTGCCGCGCTTGGCGGCCCCGCCCGCCGACAGCACCGGGCCGGCAAGCGGCGCGGCGCGCAACGACTTGCTGGGCTTTGCCGCGGTGGTGACGGCAGTGGCCTTGGGATACCTTGCCACGCTGCATTTGTTCACGCCGCTGGCGCAGGCGCTGCTGGGGCCCTGGCTGGCGCTGGGCTCGCTCGCTGCCAGCCTGCAGGCGCGCTGGATCGACTTGCTGGCGCTGCTGATGGGTCTGGGTCTGACGCTGCCGCTGGCGGCCTGGGCGGCGCGGCGCGCGCGCTTCGAGACCTTGCTCGGCGGCATGCGCAGCTATTTCTCGCAGCCGGGGGCTGCGATGTTCCTGCTGTTCATCGTGTTCTACAAACTCGGCGACGCGTTTGCCGGTGCGCTGATGACGCCTTTCCTGCTCAAGGCGATGGCCTTCAGTTCGGCCGAGGTCGGATTGGTCAACAAGATCATCGGCTTGTGGCTGACCATCGGCGGCGCGCTGCTGGGCGGACTGTTGATGCTGAGGCTCGGGCTGGGGCGCGCGCTGATGCGGGTTGGGGTGCTGCAGGCCGCCCGCAACCGGGGTTTTTGGTGGCGGGCGGTGCAGGGCCAGGGCCGCCTGC
>CALQBT020000068.1 GCA_943328885.2 Bordetella parapertussis
CATCACGCTGCGGTTGTCGGGCGACAGCTCCCAGCGCTCAGCCAGGAAAGGCTGCGGCTTCCAGTCAGCGCCCATTCGCAGCGGCGACGCAAACAGCTGCGCCGCCGGGAACATCGTTGCGATGCCACTCTGCACGGCTGAATTCAGATGGCGCGGCTTCTGGGTCGTGCCGATCACCAGCACGCCGCCCTTGGCGGCCTGGGCGGCAAGGTCAAACGGGATGCCGAACAAGCTGCCAGCGCCCAGCAAGCCGGCCTGGCTCAGAAAGTTGCGACGATTGGGTTGGTTCATGAATTCTCCGGAGAAGCTGGTTCGTGGCAAACCCGAGATGCTAAGGCCTGCCATCCGGCCCGGCCATCGGGGATGACCTCGTTGTCTCAAATACGGTCAATACGACGGCGGCGTGATGACCCACAGCACGACGGCGGGTACCGCACCGGAGTTATGGCAGCGATGCGGGCCTTTGCGGGTGAAGGAAAAGCTGTCGCCGGCCTCCAGCCGAAACAACTTGCCGTCGACCGACAACTCCAGCGTGCCGCTGAGCACCAACCCGGCCTCCTCGCCGCGACGATCGCGATCGCGGTCGCCTGTGCTCGCCCCAGGCGCAAAAGTGGTTTCGACCAGCAGCAACTGGCCCGACAGGTTGGGCGAAAGCATCTCTTCCTGCACGCCAGAACCCTGGAAATCGAGCTTGCGGCGATGGCGCCGGCGCAGCACCAGGCCGAGTTCGTCGTCGGGCGGCGCTGCGCTCTGCCCGAAGAACCAGGACACCTGCACCTCGAGCGAGGCAGCGATCTGGTGCAGCGCCGAGATGGTGACTGCGGACAGCCCGCGCTCGATCTGGCTCAGCCAGCCCACCGAGCGATCGATGCGCGCGGCCAGCGCCTGGATCGTCACGCCCTTGGCCTTGCGCAGATCGCGGATCTGATGGCCCAAGTTGCGGTCTAGCGCGGTCCTGCCGCTTGGCTGCGACGCGACGGGCGGCCTGGCAGCCATCAGCAGCGCACCCGCTCGCTCTTGGGGTCGTACCAGGGAGCCAGTTGTGCGCGTGCAGGCACGCGCCGGTCACCGACGCCGATCTCGAAGCGCGTCGCCGCGATCCAGTCAGGCGTGATGGCGAACGGCCGCTTCACATAGCCCATGCCCAATGCGGCATCGACCCGGTGGCCGTACATGCCCGAGGTGATCACACCCACTGCCTGGCCATCGGCAAAGATCGGTTCTTCATGGAACAGCAGTTCAACCGGATCGTCCAGGCGGAACTGCAACAGGCGCTTGTGCGGCGTACCCAGCGCCTTTTGCGCCAGCACCGCCTCGCGGCCGATGAAGCCTCCCGACTTGTCCCAGGCGCAGCCAAAGCCCAGGCCGGCCTCCAGCGGCGTGTCCTCGATGCCGATGTCATGGCCCCAGTGTCGGTAGCCTTTTTCGGTGCGGCAGGCATTCATCGCATGGAATCCGGCCAGTTTCAATCCGTGCACCGCACCCGCCGCCCAAATTCGGTCGAACACATGCAGCGCGAACTCGGCAGGGATGTAGAGCTCCCAGCCCAGTTCGCCGACATAGCTGATGCGCTGCGCACGCACGATGGCGTAGCCGATCTCGATCTCTCGCATCTGGCCGAAGGGAAAGGCCTCGTTGCCCAGATCAGCACCACTCAGCTCGGTCAGCAACTGGCGCGAGCCCGGCCCCATCAGGCTGAGCATGGTCAAACCGGAAGTCACGTCGGTCACGCAGCAGTGCGCATCGGCGGGAATGTGACGGCGCAGCCAGGCCAGGTCACGGATGTGCGAGGCCACCGAGGTAACCACCATGTATTCATGGTCGGCCAACTGCGTCACAGTGAGGTCGGCCTCGATGCCGCCTCGACTATTCAGCCATTGGGTGTAGACGATACGTCCGGCCGGCACGTCCACCTCAGCGGTGCTCAATCGGTTCAACACAGCGCAGGCATCACGACCCTGGACGACGAACTTGGCCATCGACGACTGGTCGAACAGCGCAACGCCGGTCTGCACCGCAGCGCACTCGGCGGCACATTGAGTGAACCAGTTCTGCCGACCGAAACTGTATTCGTAGCGCGGCGTCGACCCCGGGGCGCCGTACCAGTTGGCACGCTCCCAGCCGCCCAGCTCGCCCATGCAGGCGCCCAACGCCAGCAGCCGATCGTGGAATGGCGTTCGCCTGGCACCTCGCGCGCTCTCGACCTGGCGAAACGGCCAGTGCATCTGGTAGAGCAAGCCCAGCGACTCGGTGGTGCGGTCGGCCAGGTAGGCGCGCGTGCCCTGGCAAGGGTGCATGCGCTGCACATCCATGCCCGGCAAGTCGATCGGCGCAGCCCGGTCGCGTATCCACTCAGCCAGCACCTTGCCGGCGCCGCCTGAACTCTGGATGCCGATCGAGTTGAAGCCGCAGGCCACGAACAGGTCGCGTACTTCGGCCGTCTCGCCCATCAGGTAACGGTCGTCGGGCGTGAAGCTCTCGGGGCCATTGAACCAAGTGGCGATGCCGGTGGTTTGCAGTATCGGCACCCGCGCCATCGCTTTGCTGAGCACGGGCTCGAAGTGCTCGAAGTCTTCGGGCAGTTCGTCAAAACAGAAGTCCTTGGGGATGCCCGCCAGCGCCCAGGGCTTGGCCACAGGCTCGAAGGCACCTAGCAGCAGCTTGCCAGCGTCCTCTTTGTAGTAAGCCCACTCATCGGGCACTCGCAGTACCGGCAGATTGCGCGGCACGTCGGCCATCGGCTCGGTGACGATGTAGAAATGCTCGGCCGCTTGCAACGCCAGCCGCAGGCCCAGCTTGCGGCCGATCTCAGCGCTCCACATGCCGCTGGCCAGCACCACCGTGCCGGCCCGGATTTCACCTTCGGCACCGTCGTGCAGCAGCTTCACGCCCACAGCGCGGCCGTTCTCGACCACGATGTCGGTGACCTCGGCCTGCTCGACGATGCGCGCACCGCCCATCCTGGCGCCCTTGGCATAGGCCATCGTCGTGTCGATGGGGTTGGTCTGGCCATCGTTGGGCGTCCAGATACCGCCGACCACGCCCTTGCCGTCGAGCAGCGGGTAGCGCGACAGCACGTCGGCTGGCGTGAGAAATTCCACCGCCACGCCGAAGGCCCGGCCCATCGCGCCGGTGCGCTTGAACTCCTCGAAGCGTGCGTCGTTCAGCGCCACGCCGATCGAGCCGTTCTGCTTGAAGCCGGTGGCCTGGCCGGTCTCGGCTTCGAGCTTGTGCAGCAGTTCGCTGGTGTACTTGGCCAACTCGGTCAGCGTGCGCGTGGCGCGCAACTGCGGCACCAGACCCGCCGCATGCCAGGTGGTGCCACAGGTGAGTTGGCGACGCTCGAGCAGCAACACGTCACAGATGCCCAGCTTGGTGAGGTGGTAGGCAATCGAGCAGCCAATGATGCCGCCGCCGATGATGACGACGTCAGCGCGGGACGGCAGGGGTTTGGACAGGGGTTCAACCACCGCAGTCACCTGCGCCGACCGATGGTGTCAAACGGCACCATCGGCGCCCAGATCGACACGGGCACGTCGGTCAGGTCCTTGCGGGCCGCGTAGCCCTGGGCCCAGACATGGGTGGGGATCAGCGGCAGATCCTGCATCACCTGCCGCTGAAAATCCGCGTAGAGTTTCTTGCGCGTGTCGACATCGCGCTCGGTGGTCGCGGCGGCCAGCAACTCGTCGACCCGGGGACTGCTGTACGACTGGGTGTTGGACCAGATCACCCCGGGCTTGATGTTGCTCGACAGGTAGGTGCGGTGAACGCCAATCACCGGGTCGCCGTAATTGAAAGCGCCGTCCATCGTCGCATCGAAGTCCTGCGTCGCCACGCGCCGCGCCCAGGTCGGAAAGTCGGGCGAGGCACGAACGCTGACCTCGATGCCGATCTTCTTGAGCTGCGGCCGCAGGTATTCGGCGATCGTCTGCGAGTTGTCGGGCGTGTTGGGCAGAAAGTCGATCACCATGCCGAAGCGCTTGCCCGCTGCGTCAGGCTTGTACCCCGCAGCGTCGAGCATCGCATTGGCCTTCTTCAGGTCGAACTTGTAGGACTCGACCTTGTCGGTATAGAACGGCGAACCCGGCGCAATCGGGCCGGTGGCCACGCGCGTGATGCCCTGGTGCAGCTGTTTGACGATGAAGTCCTTGTCGATCGCATGGGCGATGGCCTGACGAACCCGGACGTCGTCGAAAGGCTTGCGCTTCATGTTGAACGCCAGCCAGCCAAGCGGGCCGATGGCATCGCCGCCCTTGCGCGAGATCACCACATCCTTGGCCTTGGACAGCTGCGCAAACTGCGACAGCGTGACCGAACCCGGCAGCCAGTCGATCTCGCCGCGCTCGAGCGCAATCGCCTGCGCCGAGGTGTCGGCGATGATGCGAAAAATCAGTCGATCGAACTTTGGCCTGTCTTTCAGGAAAAAGCCGGTGTAGCGCTCCATCACGATCGCTTCGCGCGGCTTGAACTCGACCACCGTGTACGGCCCCGAGCCCACCGGCAGGTTGTTCTTCGGATGGGTCTTGACGTCCTGGCCATCGCCGAAAACATGCTTGGGAATGATCGGGCAAAACGCTGGTGACAGCGCCAGCAGGATCGCCGGGTGCGGCGCTTTGAGCCGGATCACGGCGATCAACGGTGACGGCGTGTCGACCCGCTCGACCGGTTCGAACATCGACTGGAACGGGTGGTTGGCCTTGATCGTCATGATCGAGAACGCCACGTCCTCGCTGGTGATCGGCTTGCCGTCATGGAAAGTGGCGCCGGCGCGGAGCTTGAGCAGCAGCGAACGGCCGTCGTCCTGAAAGCTCCAGGTCTCGGCCAAATAGGGCTCTGGGTTCCAGTCCTTGTCGAAGCGCAGCGGACTGGCAAAGATCTGCGCCGCAGGGATGCCCGTGGCGGTGCCCGATTGCACCGCCGAGTTCAGGTGTCTGGGCACAGAGGCAAATCCAACCACCAGCGTGCCAGCGCCACCGGCCTGGGCCGACGCGGCAAGCGAGGCGCAGCACAGCAGCAGCGCAGCGCCAACCTGGCGCAACAAGGGGTGAAATGTGGTCATTCGCATGATGATCTCCAAGAGCTGTTGAACAAGTGAGCGCAGGGCTCAGATAGGCCTTGCAGCGACTACCGTTGGCGCTTGGTCGAACCAGGCGCTGATCCACGCCCCCCATTGCCGCACGATGTCACAGCGGTCGCTGACGGCGCAGCAGGCGGTATTCACGGGCCGGTAGCGCGCCTCAGGCCCGACCCGGGCCTGGCTTGAGGCTGGCGCCGAATGCGCGGCTTGCACACTCAGCATCGAAGACACCGGCTTTGGCAATGGACAAGGCAAGCCCTCGAACACTGTGCCGGCGATGCGTACCTCGTTCAAACGCTCGACACCGAGTTCGAAAGGGTCGTCTGCCAACACCACGAAGTCGGCGCGCTTGCCGGCTGCGATCGAGCCGACTTCTTGTTCGAGCCGCAGCGTCCAGGCCGCGTCTATCGTCACCCCACGCAGCGCCTGCATCAAGGTCAGACATTCGCTGGGCGAGACCACTTTGCCGCTGGCGCTGCGGCGGTTGGCGGCGCACCAGGCCAGCGTCAGCGGCTCGGTCGGCGCCATCATGAAGTCGGAGTGGAACGAGACCTTCATGCCCGCACGCAGCATCGAGCCGCAGCGCGTGATCTGCGAGGCCCGTTCTGACCCCAGTCCGAACAGGCTGTAGTCGTCGGCCAGCGCGTGGATGTAGTACGGGTTGACGCTGGCATGTGCGCCCAACGCTGCCAGGCGCATGGTCTGGGCCTGGGCATGGAAGCCGACGTGGTGGGCATGGAATCGGTGGTCAAAGCGAGGCTTGTCCTGCTGCGCGGCATCGAGCGCGTCTAGCACCGAGTCCATGCCGGCGTCGCCATTGACATGCACGTGCACCGTGTAGCCCAGGTTCCAGAAAGTGCGCAAGCCCTCTTTGAGCACCTCTGGCGCCATCAGCCACTCGCCATGGTGGCCGTCGATGTAACCGGGTGGGTTCATCTGCATCAGCTGCGAGAACATCGCGCCGTCGGCGAACAGTTTGACCGCCTTGGCATAGCGGATCTTGCCGACGCCCTTGTCCAGCCAAGGCGCCATCGCCTGGGCACCGGCGGCGAAGTCTATGGGCTGGTCGGGCGGGCCCAGCGGCTTGCGCGAGGCGCGGTTGGAAAAGCCTCGCGCGTCGAAGACGTTGACCACGCGCATCGGTGCGCCACTCGGCCCCCATTGCCCGTTCGGATCGTTGAGCACCTTGTCGAGCGCGTCGACCTCGAAATCGGGATTGATGCCACCGAACAACATGTCACCGGCCGTCGTGATGCCACCCATGTGCATCAGCGCTGCGGTACGTCGCAGTCCTTCGTGGTACCACTGCGGGCGCAACAGGTAGGGCATGAGCTTGGCCATCACGACCTTGTTGCCGGTCTCGTAGAAGTGACCCCTCGCCCAGTCAACCTGCGGGTGCCCCAGCACATCCTCGGCCTTCAGACCGAGTTTTTCAGTCGCGCAGGTGTTGAGATAGGTTTCATGAAAAGATCGCTGCCACAGGATCACCGGCCGGTCCGGAAACAACTGATCCAATGTTTCGCGGTCATAGCGGCCGTGCAGCGCGGGCTGGTAACCGAAGGTGATGAACCAGTCCTCTTTGTCGGGATGGGCCGCAATGCGCTCGAGCAACAAGCGCCGGTAGTCCTGAGGCGTGCGCGCAGCCGGCCGCAAGCTGCCATCAGGCTGGCGCCAGGCCTCAGGCGCGATGTGCTCCATCGGCATCAACATCGCGCCGAGAAATGGGTGGATGTGGTTGTCGATCAGCCCAGGCATCAGCACCTGGTCGGCAAAGCGTTCGTCGACCGTGACCTTTCGGCCTTCGCGCCAAGGCGCCATCGAGGCCAGATCGCCGACCGCAACGATGCGGCCATCGGCCACCGCAACAGCTGTGGCCTCGGGCAGTGACTCATCCATCGTATGGATGCGCCGGGCGACGAAAATCGTCAACGCGGGGCGGGTTGGCGGCTTGGCATTCGACATCGCAACTCCAGACACCGGCTCATCGCCTGCAAGTAAGCGGCGATTGCTCAGATAATGAAAATTATTGTTCAATTTTCACTCTGATGCCATGGGTAAGAACCCGACCCAGCAATGTGTCGGGTTTGGCCTGCGTTGACCTCGACCCGAAGCCTGGCAGCGCGGCGCTGTAGTCTCTGTCCTACAAGCGGACGCAGTATCGGCCGATGGCGCGAGGCCGCGAGCTCGCGCACAGTGGCATCTTCGCGCCCTGCTCGACCCGCACAGACATTGGGCGCCGCGATCACAGACCGCAGCACTGACACAAACCACAACACAGGGAGGCAATGCTGCCCATGCGCCAGCTCAAGACCTACATCGTCGAAGACAGCCTGGTCATCCGGGACAACCTGATCGCCACGCTGGAGGAGATCAGCCCGGTCAAAGTCGTGGGCGTGGCCGACGAAGAGTCGACCGCTGTGCAATGGCTGACCCAGCCCGAGAATCCGGTCGATCTGGTGATCATCGACATCTTTCTGAAAACAGGGTCAGGTCTGGGCGTGATCCGGGCCGGCGCCGCCTTGGCACCGCGACCCAAACTGGTGGTGCTGAGCAACTATGCGACCCAGGACATGCGCAGCAAGTGCCTGCAACTCGGCGCCGACGAAGTGTTCGACAAATCGCATGACATCGAAGGACTGATCGAATACTGCAACGACCTCGTGGTCGATGACGACGCTGGCACCCTGCCCTGATTCGATCTACTGGATCAGGCCGTTCTTCAGCGCGTAATAGGTCAGATCGCTGTTGGACTCGAGGCCCATCTTGTCCATCACGCGGCTGCGGTAGGTGCTGACGGTCTTGACGCTGAGCGACAAGTCATCAGCCAGGTGGCCGATGGTCTGTCCCTGAGCCAAGCGCAGAAAGACCTGCAACTCGCGCTCTGAGAGTTGTTCATGCAAGGGTTTGTCGCCACCCGCGACCAATCCGTCAGCCAGGCGTTCAGCCAGTCCAGCGCTGATGTACTTGCGGCCTCGAAACACTGTTCGGATCGCCTTGACGATCTCTTCAGGATCGCAGTCCTTGTTGAGATAACCGCTGGCGCCCTGGCGCAGCAAGGTGGTCGCGTAATGCGCCTCCGGAAAACCACTGAGTATCAGCACCGGCAGTTCTGGCGCACGCAGTTTGATCGCCGCCAGTGTGTCGACCCCGTTCTGCTCGGGCATCGAAATGTCGAGCACCATCACGTCGATCTCGCCAGCGCGCACAATGGCTAGTGCGTCACGGCCGTTGGCCGCTTCGGCGACCACCGCAAAGTCGGGTTGATCGGCGAAGAACTGGCGCAATCCGGCCCGGACGATGGCGTGGTCATCGACGATGGCAATTCGGATCATGGGTTCTTGACGCGCTCCGCGTTGGCTGAGACCGCATTTTGCATTGAGGATCGACATGAATGACCGCCGGGTCACCAAACGGGCTGCCATCGCCTTCTCGATGGCCTGTATCGCGGCAGTGGCGATGGTGCTGCTCAGCGAAGGATCTTATTGGCGAGCGACTGGCACGCTACGCGCGCTGGCCGAGGTGCAGGCTGAACGCACCAGCGCCTGGCGACTTTTCGAAGGCTTGGTCGACGCCGAGACCGGTCAGCGCGGTTACCTGATGACCGGACAAGGAGAGTTTTTGAAACCCTATGCGATCGGGGTAAAACAAGTCGAAAAAGCCTCTCGATCACTCGACCGCGACCATGCTGACGAACCCGAAACGATGGCTTTGCTCGCACGGATTCACCGACTGGGCGAAGCCCGACTGGCGTTGCTGGCACAGACCATCAAACTGTACGACAGCGGCAAACATACCGCAGCGATCGAACTCGTCGCGGGCGGCGAAGGCCAGCGCTTGATGGATGAGTTGAGAACCAGCATCGGCGAATTGCAGCAGACCTCGAACCGCGCGACCGCGTCGAGCCGGACCGATATCTACGCCACACTGATGTTCAGCCGAATCGGCATGGCAGTGCTGAGCGCGCTGTGCGTGATCGGACTGTTCATGTACCTGCGCCAGTCCAAGGTGGTGCTGGCGCATCATCAGGAACTCAAGCGCGCGGTCCAGGCCGAACGAGATCGGCTCGAAATCGAAGTGATCCAGCGCACCGCGCAGCTGACCGAGCTGACCCACCACTTGCAGACTGCACGCGAGGACGAGCGCAACCGCCTGGCGCGCAATCTGCACGACGAGCTCGGCGCGCTGCTGACCTCGGCCAAGCTCGACGCAGCGCGCATCAGGTCGCGGCTGGCCGGCACCGCACCCGAAGCGCTGGAACGCCTCGCTCACCTGGTCGAGACGCTCAACAGCAGCATCGCGCTGGGACGTCGCATCATCGAGGACTTGCGACCCTCAACGCTGGGCAACTTGGGGCTGCTCGCGACGCTGGAGATCCTGGCTCGCGAGTTCTCAGAGCACTCGGGCATCGCGGTGCACTGCACGCTGGC
>CALQBT020000069.1 GCA_943328885.2 Bordetella parapertussis
GCCCCAGGTTTGAGCTCCGCCATGAACACCCACTTGCTGCTGGTCGAAGATGACCACGACCTTCGCGACGCGCTCGAGTCGACGCTGCGGCGTGCCAAATGGGACGTCACCGCGGTTGACTCTGCCGAAGCCGGTCTGGCCGCTCTACAGCTGCGCAGTGCCGACCTGGTGGTCTCAGACATCAGGCTGCCCGGAATGGATGGCCTGGCCTTGCTGCAGCGCCTGCGCGAGCAAAGCGGCCACACGCCGGTGGTGCTGATGACCGCCCACGCCGACGCCATGCTGGCGATCGCCGCGCTCAAGGCCGGAGCGCGCGACCTGCTGCTCAAACCTTTCGGCGCCGAACAACTGGTCGACGTCGTCCGGCGCCATGCCCCCCAGGCCCGCAGCGAGGCGGCTGCCAGCGGCCTGCTGGCCAGCGATCCGGTGATGCGAACCGTGGTCGCACGCGCCGAACGCGCTGCACGGGTCGATGCCAGCGTGCTGCTGACCGGCGAATCCGGCGTCGGCAAGGAGGTGATGGCGCGCCACATTCACCTCGCATCGGCACGGGCACGCTCGCCCTTTGTGGCCATCAACTGCGCGGCGATCCCCGACTCCTTGCTAGAAGCCCCCTTGTTCGGCCATGAAAAAGGCTCTTTCACCGGTGCCAGCCGGCAGCAAGCCGGCAAGTTCGAGCAAGCCCAGGGCGGCACGCTGTTCCTCGACGAGATCGGCGAACTGCCAACCGAAACCCAGGTCAAGCTGCTGCGGGTGCTGCAAGAGCGCAGCCTCGAACGCCTGGGCGGCCACAACTCGATCGCGGTCGATATCCGCATCATCGCAGCCACGAACCGCGACCTTGCGCGCGACGTGGCGAGCGGCCGCTTCCGTGAGGACCTGTACTACCGGCTCGCGGTGTTCCCGGTGCTGCTGCCACCGCTGCGCGACCGCCCGGGCGACATCGCGCCGCTGGCCCACTGTTTCGTCCAACGCTATGCGCGCAGCTTCGGCATGGCCGACGCCCAACTCTCGCCGGCTGCAGAGGCCGCACTGCTGCGTCACCGCTGGCCGGGTAATGTGCGCGAACTCGAAAACACGATCCAGCGCGGACTGCTGCTGACCGACTCAGGCATGATCGAGACCATGCACCTCGAGTTGCCTTTTGCCGACCCAGCGGTCCAGACGCCCGTGGCGGATGCGCTGCCAGCGCCTGCGATGGTTGCCGAGCAGATCGCCGTGCCCGCCGTGCCGGCCGAGCCGCAGCGGCCTCGCAATGTGCGCGATGTCGAGCGCGAACACATCCTGGGCGTTCTCGACCAGGTCCAGGGCAATCGCCGCGCCGCGATCGCGATCCTGGGCATCTCGGAGCGCGCACTGCGCTACAAACTCAAGGCTTACCGCGAGCTCGATGGCTCAGCGGTCTGCGCCGATTCCCTGCAACCCGACTCACTCAGTACAAACCCATGAATCTGCAAAGTGTCGATTCGATTCTGGCCCGCATGGAAGCGATGCAAAACGCTTCGCGCGGCGAAAAAACACCGGCGGTCAATGTCACCGCAGACGGCGTCGACTTCTCGACGATGCTGCGCGATGCGGTGCGCGAGGTCAACGCGGTGCAAAACAGTGCCCAGGCGCAGGCTCAGGCCTTCCAACTCGGCGACCGCAGCGTCTCGATCGAACAGGTGATGATCTCGATGCAGCAGGCCAGTCTGTCCTTCCAAGGCATGGTCGCGGTGCGCAACAAGCTGGTCGAGGCCTACCGCGAGATCAGCAGCATGGCCGTCTAAGCGTGGCCGTCTAAGCGCGGCCACGATTCAGGCCGGCGGCAGCAGCGCCCGGCTTGGCCACCCGCTCAAATGCGGCCTTGGCAGACCCTGGCGATCGTGCCTAAGCTGTGGGCATCATGATCGACAGCACACAGCTGGCCGCCATGCTCCGGACCCGGGCTCTCGAGCCCTTCCGCTTGGAGCCGCAGGCCACCCGGCAAGCCTTGCAAACACTGGCGGACCTCGCCACTGACGGCAGCCTGATGCCCGACACCCAGCATCTTGGCCTGGGCCGGCCATGCCGGGTGGTCGAAGTCCGCAACGACGCGCTCTGGCTGCAAACACCAAGCGCACACCCGTTACCTTTGACCGGCACTGCGCTGGCGGTCTTCGCGCTCGGCCAGCGCTTGCTGCGCTTCGAGCTCTCAGGATTGGCTGCAGGCGGCTGTCCGACCCGACTGCGCTGCGACTGCCCGCCTGCGGCATGGCAACTGCCGCGCCGTGAGCTGTTCCGGGTCGCCCCACCCGAACAGCCGGCGATGTCGCTGCGCGCGCGCGCGCCTAGCGGGGTGGGCATCTGGCGCGGCCCGCTGATCGATCTGGGCATCGGCGGCCTGGCCTTCGAGCTGGCATCCGAACCAATGCCATGCGCCGTCGACCAAGTGCTGCCGGCTTGCGTTCTCAGCGGTGGGTCCTACCGCTCACCGACTTTTCATCTGCGCGTGCGCAGCGTGCAGACCCGCAAGACCACTGGCCACTGGCGCATCGGCGCGTCACTGCTCGACTCGCCACGCGAAGTCGTCAGCAGCCTGCAGCTTGCCACCTACCGGTTTGAAGTGGCGCAGCGGCTTGAACGGATTGCGCGTCGTGAACCACCGGCACAAGCCGACCCCCTTGAGGCAACAGCGCCGCAGCCACGCGAACTCAGCGCACCGCGTCGCCAGGACGATCGCCCTTGACCGCACGGGCGTCGACGCTGTAAGCCCAAACCAGCACCTGCGCCACCACCGCATAGAGTTGCGGCGGGATCACCACGTTAAGGTCCAGTTTGATCAGCAACTGCACCAGTTCGGGCGCCTCGTTGACCGGCACACCAGAAGCTTCGGCGCGCGCGACGATCGCCTGCGCCGTGAAGCCCTCGCCCTTGGCGACAATGCGGGGCGCCATCGCGTTGGCTTCGTAGCGCAACGCGACCGCCTGGTTCACACTGGACGGATTCTTCATCGCTCAATCTTCATGGCATGGCCATCAATTCAGGGGCTTCATCACAGAGGGGTCCTGCGCCTGCAGCGCCAAGTCGATCGGCGTGTCGCTCAGTGGCAACAAGGCGCTTCGCAGGTCGCTCAGCTCGGCCTCGAAATGCAAGGCCTGGCCGAGTCCAGGCAAGAGCCGAACGCTGAGTTGGTCGCCAACCTGCTGCGCCAGCACCACCAGCGAGCCAGTCGTCGGAAGCTCGACCTCCAAGCGCAGCGCACTGCCCTGCAACAACCGGCCCGGCCGGTGCGGATCCTCTTGCCAGGCATCCTCGCGCTGCAGCCGTGCCTTGACCCCCGGTGTCAGTTCACCCGACCAGCTCAGCTGCCCGTGCAACAGCAGTTGCAAGGCCTGCTGGGTGGTGTCGACCGCCGGTGCGGCGCCCGCTAGCGCAGTTGGCGACTGCGCGGCAATCGCCAAAGCCGTTGGCGACGGGAGAGCCTCGGCCGGGGCGGCCGTTGGCAGCTCGGGTGCGCTCTGCGTCAGCGAGTCCGCGCCCGCAGGGCTGGCGCCGCGCCAGGCTGCGGTGGCCAGTGCCGCCGGGGTGCGCGGGTTGGCGGCGAACAGCGGCGACCGGCCCAAGGTGTCACGCAAGTTCTGCAAGGCCTGCGCCGGCGTATCGGCCACCGGCTGACCGGCGGCTGGCCAGGCCACCATGGCCGACGGCCCCTCGGCTTCGACCAGACCGAGTTGCTGCAGGCTTTGCAGCAACAGCAACAACTGCGGCGCCACCATGGCCGCTCGGTTGACGCCTGACCCACTGCCGGCCTGCAGTTGGTCTTCAGCCCGTTGACGACCCGCCAGGGCCAAGTCTGGCGGCGCCATCGGCTCGGCCTGCACCCGCACACCCTGCGCCTGCATGGCACCCACCGGCAGCGACACCGCTCGCGGCGCATGCGGATCCAGCGTCACTGGCTGCACACCGACAGGCGCAGTCACATCGGCAGGCTCCAGCCGCCGCGCAAGACCGGGATCGATGCCGCCTGGAGACACGACTGGAAACATATAAAACAGTATACGCAGCGCCGCCTGCTGTTCAAACCCCCTGCCGCGCCGCGATGGGTGCGGCTGACGGTGCCAAGCAGACGGCCTGGGACGCAAGCCAAAACAACACGCCGGCAGCCTCGGCGGGTCCCGGCTCTGGACGCCGTCACAGCTGCGCCGGCCACCGCAGCCTCCAAACCGCCTGACATGTAGAATTCCGGTAATTTTCGATGCGTTACGGCAACCGCCAACCTGGTGCGGTGTTGCATGCAACACCTCAGGGTTCAACCCGCGCACCAGTTCATTTTTTCAGTCGCCATCCGCTACCATGCCCCAACAAGTCCAGTCGACACTCAAACTCCTGGCCGTCCTGCTAGTTTGCGGATGCTGGGCCGCAAACGCAGCCCAGCCCATCGATGCACAGCTGACCAAGCTTTACGCTGAAAAGAACTGGGCACAGGCCTTGACGCTGATCGACACCGAGTTGAACAGCAAGCCGGCAGACACCCAGATGCAGATCCAAAAAGGGGTGGTCCTGACCAACCTGAACCGTTCTGCCGATGCACTGACCGTGTTTCGCAAGCTCACCGCCGAGCATCCGGAGTTGCCGGGACCGCACAACAACGTGGCCGTGCTGCTGGCAGCGCGCGGTGATTTTGAAGAAGCCCGGCAAGCCCTGGAGCGCGCCATTCGCACGCACCCGAGCTATGCCACAGCGCATGAAAATCTGGGCGATCTGTACTCGCACATGGCCGCAGAAGCCTACCGCAAGGCGTTACGCTACGACAAGCAGGTGGCCAGTGCCAGGCCCAAGCTGGCGCTCGTCGATGGCTTGACCAGCGCGACCAGCGCGACCGAACCGATCAAACTCAAGACCTCATCGGACAGCGCCGCTGTCACGCCACCCGTCAAACCCTTGGCAGCGCCGGTTGCAACAGCGGCGAGTCCGGCAGCCAAAGCCGTGGCAGTCACGCCGCCGCCCACCGTTGCCGTCGCCGTCAAACCACCTCCTCCCGCTCCCGTCGCAGCACCAGTGCCCGTCGCAGCGCCGGCGCCGGTCACCACGCCCAAGCCGCCCGTGATAGCGCAGACCGCCGCATCGGGCCCGGCCATCAAGCCAGCTGCCGTCGCAACCCTGTCCGTGCCGGCATCGGCCAGCAAGTCGTCGGCGCTGCTGATTACACCCCCCGGAGGAGCAACGTCGCAGACCAAGCCGGCCGTGGCCCAAGCCGCCGCCCCGGCGTCCGCCAGCGCAGCGCCAAAGCCGATGATTGTCGAGAAGGCAGAACCCGACCCGCGCGAAATCATCCATGCGGTCAACGCTTGGGCCAAGGCTTGGTCCAAGCGCGATCTCGATGCCTATTTCGCCGCCTACGCAGTCGACTTCAAGGGCAAGTCCAAGAGCCATGCGAGTTGGAAGACCGAGCGGCAAGCACGCATCGGTTCCAAACAGCGCATCGAGGTGACGGTCTCGGAGTTGAAGGTCAAGTTCAAAGGCAACCTGGCCGAAGTCCACATGACCCAGAACTATGAATCCGATGCGCTGCGCAACGTCGGCCCCAAGACCTTGATCCTGGAAAATGTCGGCGGCAAGTGGCTGATTCGACAGGAGTCAGCCGGCCGATGAGGCCAGCCCATTTGCCCCTGCAACGGGAGGCAGGGGGCTCAGCGCTCTACCCGACACCGATAAAGCGTCGCCGCTGGCGGGGTCGCCATTGGCTGGGTGCAGCGGTGGCCGGCACGGTGATTGCGGGTGCCGCGATGATGGCTCCGATGTCCGGCATGGCGCCCTGGCTGACAGCTGCCAGTGCCAGCTGGTCGCCGCCAGCGCCAAAGCCTGCAGCCGAAGCTGCCAGCCGCCCGGTGATGCCCAAGGCGGTCGACGACAGCCCCGAGGCCCGCCTGATGGCCGCCTACCAGGCTTCGGCCGAAGGTCTGGGGGAGTTGGCGTTTCGCATGAGCCAGGACTTGCTGCGCGACTACCCGGGCTTCTCGCTCGGCCAGTTGCTGCATGCCGACCTGCTGGCCAGCCGGGCCGGCAAGCCGAGTTTTCAGGGCGCGCCGATGCAAAGCGCGGAGGCACCCAACGAAGACCTCGACACCTTGCGTGAGGAGTCGAAGCGACGCTTGGACGCACGGCTGCGACCGCCGACCGCCGGCACCTTGCCGCGTGAATTTGCGGCACTGCCAGCCAGCACCCGCCGTGCGATCGCAGTGGATGCTTCGCGCTCGCGCCTGTACCTGTTCGTCAACGGTCCCAATGGTTTGACGCTGGAGCGCGATTTCTATGTCTCCCTCGGCAAGGCCGGGGTCGACAAAAAAGTGGCCGAAGATCTGCGAACGCCGCTAGGCGTCTACTGGATCACCAGTTCGCTGGCCGCCAACCAGATCGATCCACGCCTGGGCAGCGCGGCGCTGGGCATCAGCTACCCCAACGCCTGGGACCGCAGCCAGGGTCGCAAAGGCAGCGGCCTGTTCCTGCACGGTGTGCCCGAAGACACGCTGGCGCGCCCGCCGTTTTCCACCGATGGCTGCCTGGCCTTGGCCAACAGCGACGTGCTGTACTTGGCCGACCGTCTGGCCACCGTCGACACGCCGGTCGTGATCTCCAAGCAGCTGACCTGGGTACGTGCAGACAGCTCGGGTCAGGATGCAGCGGCCTTCCGTCAAGCCTATGAGGCCTGGGACCAATCCCGCCGCAGCGGCGACGAGCGGCAGATCAAGGTCTGGTATGACCCCGCCGCCACCCGAGAAGAACCCGCGATGCACAGCCAGGCCCCGCGCCAAGGCCTGAGCCTGATCGGCTGGTACGGTGAAAGCATGCCGATGATGATCGTCACCGGCCAGCAAGACGGCGTCGGCGAAGGCGCGCCCTCGATCGGCGTGCGCCAGTACTGGATTCAGCGCGCCGGGCAGTGGCGCATTCTGTTCGAAGGCAAGGTTCCGCCACCCATCACCGCGATGCTGCGCGGCAGTACGCCACGCAGCATCGCCGCCGACGGCCGCGGCCGTCGTTCACCGCAGACCGCGAGCGACAGCGCCAAGACACGCGGCGGCTGAATCTCGAACGATCGAGCCGGCGCCCTTGCGAGCCGCCTATCGTCGCTAGACACACCCCGGCGAGTCGCTATCAAGCCCGATCCACGGCCAAGATGCCAAGCCAAGCAACCCTCAGGAAACGATGATGACAACTCCTCCAACACCAACCGCTTCGCGCCGCCAGACCCTGCAGACAATGGCCGCGCTGACCGGTACCTGGCTGCTCGGGCAAGTCAGCCCAGCCCATGCGCAGGCCGCCTGGCCCAGCCGCCCGATCAAGCTGGTGCTGCCCAGCGGGCCTGGTGGTGGGGCCGATATCTTCGGCCGCCAACTGGCCGACTACATGGCCAGAGAACTGGGCCAACCCGTGCTGGTAGACAACCGGCCCGGTGCCAACGGCGCGCTGGCGCATGAGGCCGTGGTGCGACAACCCGGTGACGGCTACAACCTGGTCATCTCCTTCGCGGGTGCCATTCTGGGCAACAAGGCGATGAACAAGGTCATGTCGCACGATCCGGTCGCCGACCTCAAGCCCATCGGTCTGATCGGCGGCGACGGCGGCAACCTGCTGATCGTCACGCCCGACCTGCCGGTCCACAACCTGAAGGAGTTGCTGGCACTGGCCAAGTCCAAAGACGGCGGTCTGAGCTACGGCTCATGGGGCGTGGCCTCCGGCGGACATCTGGTGATGGAAGCCATTTGCGCACAGGCAGGCGTGCGCATGAACCACGTGCCTTACAAGACAGTGGCCGCCATCCCCAACGACCTGATGGCCGGTGTGCTGACCGTGTCGACCATCGATGGTGCGACGCCGGTGGCGCTGATCAAGGCTGGCAAGCTGAGAGCGATTGCCTCGCTGTCGAACAAGCGACTGCCCCAACTGCCCGACGTGCCCACGATGGGCGAGCAAGGCTACGCGCTAGAGTCAGCCCCCTGGTACGGCCTGTTCGGCCCGGCCAGCATGCCTGCCGATCTGGTGAACCGCCTCAACGCATTGCTCAACAAGTGGCTGATACTGCCCGAGACCCGCAGCTTCTTCGCCGAGAAGCAGAACACACCGACGCCGACCATCAAGAGCGCCGAAGAGTTTGCGGCGCAGATCCAGCGCGAACTGTCGGTGTGGCGCAAGATGGTGGCCGACGCCAAGGTCTGATCGCTTGAGAGGCTCTCCAATGAACGAACCGCTTTGGCGCTGGTCGGCCACCGACCTGGCGCAAGCCATCCGCACCCGCCGCATCTCGAGCCGCGAGGCCACGGCGTCATGTCTGGAGCGCGTGGCCGCGGTCAACCCGCGGCTCAACGCGATCGTCGAGATCCTGCACGACAGCGCGCTCGCTGCCGCCGACGAAGCCGATCGAGCGGTCGCTCGGGGTGAAGTGCTAGGCGTGCTGCATGGCGTGCCGGTGACGACCAAGGTCAACGTCGACCAACGCGGCAGCGCCACCACCAATGGCATCGTGGCGCTGCGCGAGGCGATCGCAACCGACGACAGCCCGGTCGTGGCCAATTTGCGGCGCGCTGGTGCGGTGATCTTCGGTCGAACCAACACCCCGGCCTTCTCGTTTCGCTGGTTCACCGACAACGACCTGCATGGCCGCACGCTCAACCCCTGGTCGCGCGATCACACCCCAGGCGGATCGAGCGGCGGCGCGTCTTCGGCGGTCGCCTCGGGCATGGGGCCGATCGCGCATGGCAACGACATCGCCGGCTCGGTGCGCTATCCAGCTTATTGCACGGGCATCTATGGGCTGCGCCCCTCGGTCGGTCGAATTCCCAACTTCAACCCAAGTGCTGCCGAGGAGCGCCCGCCGGGAATGGCGATGATGTCGGTCCAGGGGCCGCTCGCGCGTACCGTGGCCGATGTGCGCCTCGGCCTGCAAGCGATGTCGGCCGCAGACCTGCGCGACCCGGCCTGGGTGCCGGTGCCGCTGCTGGGGCCGCCATTGCCTCGGCCGATCCGGGTGGCTTACAGCGCCGCGATACCCGGCGTCACTGTGCATCCCGCCGTGGCTGAGGCGGTCGAACGCGCCGCACGCTGGCTGTCGGATGCTGGTTACCAGGTCGAGGCCGTCGAGCCCCCCGACATGACTGAGGCCGCCAGCCTGTGGTCACTGATCGCAGACAACGAGGCGCGGCTGACGATGGGGCCGCTGGTCGAGCGCCTGGGCGACGACGCGATCAAGCTGGCTTTTCGCGCGATGACGCGCCACACGCCGGTGCTCGATGCCGAGGGCTATTTCCGCGCATTGGCCAGGCGCACCACGCTGATCCGCCGCTGGAACGCGTTTTTGCAAGACTACCCGCTGGTGCTGGGGCCGCTGAGCGCCGAGCCGCCCTTTGCCTGGGGGCTAGACGTCGAGTCACCCGAGAGCATGGACCGCATCCTGCGCGCGCAGTTACCGCAGTTCAGCGTGCCGCTGCTCGGGCTGCCAGCGATCTGCGCGCCGGCCGGCTCAACGAGCGGGC
>CALQBT020000070.1 GCA_943328885.2 Bordetella parapertussis
GAAGATGAAGGTCAGAAACGGCACCATCAGCATGCCGCCGCCTATGCCCAGCAGGCCGGCCAGAAAACCGGTGCACAAGCCCAGCGTCAGGAGTTCAAGCACCAGCACGGGATCGAGAAATGACATCAGGGCTCCGGGGATGACAACAGCGTGGTCACGGCTTGCCATTCAGCAGCCGTGACCGGGGTGATCGAGAGTCGATTGCCGGGCTTGAGCAAGACCATGGTCGCGAGTTCGGGCCGCAAGCGCATCTCGCGCAGCGACAGCAGTCGGGTCTTGGCGAGCAGTTTGACCTCAACCTGCAGCCAGCGCGGCGCATCGGGTGTCGACCTGGCGTCGAAGTACCGGCTGGCCGGGTCGAACTGGGTGGCATCGGGGCTGGCGTGGCTCGCCACTTCGGCCAGGCCTGCCACGCCCGGCAAGGCGCAGGATGAGTGGTAGAACAGCACGCCGTCACCTGGCGTCATCGCGTCGCGCATGAAGTTGCGTGCTTGGTAGTTGCGAACACCCACCCAGGGCAGGGTTTGTCCGGGAGCCTGCGTCCAGTCATCGACCGAGCCCTCGGCGGGCTCGCTTTTCATCAACCAGTGGCGTGGCATGGGTGTCCGTTGCGAACCGTGAGCCGCATTCCTGATCCCAAAGGGAGGATCAGGTGGGCGAGGTCAGCGAAGCTTCGGGTTCATCTGACGCGAGACGATCACACCTGCCTCGCAATATTCCAAGCCCGGGCTCAATGAGCATCGGATCAAGGAAATTAAGACTCACGAAAACGCAACGGACGCCAGCATTCTAAGCATGTTGGCGGGCTGTTGCGACAAGCTGCGGGCGCAGATTTTTCACAACAACTGGCCGTCATCGCCGAGCGCCTGGTCAATGCGGCGTATCAGGTGGTCGACGTCGAGCGTGCCGGCCTCATGGGCCACTGCAAGAGCCGGGCCGTTGGCCGGTTTGGCCGGCAGATGGCCTTGCTCGGCGCGCAGGTAGGCGAGGTTGAGCGCGGTCAGCACGGCAATGCGCTCGCGCGCCTTGACCTTGCCCGCGTCGCGTATCAAGCCCATCTCGCGGTCGACGATGGCCACGGCCTCGCGCAGCAGTTCTTCACCGTCGGTCGGACAGGCCAGCATGTAGCTCTGGCCCAGCAGGGTGGCTTCGACCTGTTTCATGCGAGGTTCCGGTCGGCTGTGTGGACCGGCTCCAAGGCCAAGGTCGGTGTGGCGCTGGCGTCGGCAGGCAAGCGGTCGAGCAGTGCGTCGATGCGGGCGCGGGCCGCGGCCAGCCTGGATTTCAGGCTGTCGCGCTCGCTGCTCACGCTGCCCAGCTGTTGCTCGAGCAGCGTGTTGGTGCGCTTGAGTTCCTCGTGCCGCAGCACCAGGCGCTCAATTCGCTCGGCAAGATCATCGAGTCTCGACATGGGATGCAGTCGGTTCAATTGGTTGATCCTCATTGTAGGTGGCTGTTCGGGCTGCTTGGCCCGGATCCCGGCTGTGCGGCGGCTGCGGTAGTATTGCCGCTGTTGGTGCTCCGGTCGCTTGTCAAAAGACGGCCGGGGTAAACGGGAAGCAGGAAGGCTGCCATCCAGCGGATGGCGATATCGCAAGCCCAGGCTTGCCGTCTCGACAGCCCAACCTGCGCTGCCCCCGCAACGGTAAGCGGACGGAATCTGACAGACCTTGCGGTCTGCCGATTCCCGCTCCTGTGTCAGACGCCACTGATCCCGCGAGGGGTCGGGAAGGCCACAGGGGTTGCCTCCGCCAGCCCGGATACCGGCCAACAGGGGGCTGTCCATCGATGGTGGATGGCCACATGGCCAAGGTCCGCGCGGGGAAGCGTGGGCAGGCGCTGTCCGGGTTCTCCTTCCAATATGTCGATCTCCTTCTTGGCGCACAGCGCCCGTTTTGTCATGGCACGCCGCTTGGCGGCCCTGGCCCTCTCGGCCTCAGTTGTGGCGGCTCAGGCCGATGACGGCAAGACCGTCGTCGTCACCGGCACCCGATTCATCGAAGCGGCCGAAGCGCTGCCCTTCGGCGCGACCGTGATCACTGCGCAGGATCTAAGCCGCGCCGGCGTCACCAACGTCAACGAGGCCTTGATGCGCCTGGCGGGCGTGCCGGGTCGGTTGGATCTGACGGGCGGCAGCGAATATGCGCTTGACCTGCGCGGCTTCGGCAGCACGGCCGATTCGAACCAGGTGATCGTCGTCGACGGTCAGCGCATCAGCGAGGCTGACACGGCCGGCACGCGCTTGTCCGGCATTCCGATCGACAGCATCGAGCGCATCGAGATCCTGCGCGGCAGCGGCGCCGTGCTGTATGGCGAGGGCGCCACGGCCGGCGTGATCGTCATCACCACCAAGTCGGGTGCGGCTCGCTCGGGCGGCAGCGTGATGGCCACCGCAGGCGTTGAGCGGCTGCGCGAGATGCGTGCCGATGGCGGCTTGGTGTTGGGCGAGTTCGCGCTCGACGCTGCGGCCAGCCGCCGCCTGGGCCTGGGCCATAGGGACAACGCCGCTTTTGACAGCAGTGCCGCGACCCTGGGGCTGAAGTGGCAGCGCGAGCGCTGGTCGGTCGCGTTGCGTCATGCTGATGACCGGCTCGGTTCAGGCCTGCCCGGCCAGCTGACGGCAGACCAGTTCGCCGTCGCCCCGTCGCAGGCCAGCACCCCGGACGACCACCTGTCGCTGCACAACCAGCGCAGCACTTTGCAGGCCGCGCTGACCTTGGACGGCGGCTGGTCGCTGGCCTTGGACGGCGGCTGGCGCAGCAAGGCTTCGCGCAGCAATTTCGTGAGTTACGGCGGTGCCTATGACTACGATGTTGTTGCCAAGCAGTGGAGCGCGCGTGCCCGACATGCCAGCCGGTTCGATCTGGGCAGCAACACCTTGGCCATCGGCCTGGACGACAACCGTTGGCAGCGCGAGGTGCTGGGTCTGTTCGGATCCATGGCGAACCAGACCAACCGAGGCCTGTTCGCGCGCGACGAGTTGCTGCTGGTCGGCGGCACGCGCCTGGTCGCCGGGTACCGGCGCGAGGCGCTGCGCAAGTCGGTGACCGCGGCTATGACGGCCGACACCTTGGACCGCGATCTCGACGCCTGGGAGCTGGCCGTTCTGCAGCCGCTGTCGCTGCAGTGGCAGGCCTATGCGCGAATGGGGAGCAGCTTTCGGCTGGCCAGCGTTGACGAGTTCAGCTTTGCCTCGCCCGGCACCGTGCTCAGGCCACAGACTTCGCGTGACAGCGAACTGGGCCTGCGCTGGCGTCAAAGCGGCAACGCGGCCGAGTTGCGCCTGTTCCGCAACGCGCTGACCGACGAGATTGGCTACGACCCGGCGGCGGCCGGACCGTTCGGTCCTGGGGCTAATGTCAACTACGAGCGCACGCGGCGCCAGGGATTGGAGTTCGAAGGCCAGCATGCGATCTCGTCGGTGTGGACGCTGCGCGCTGCCGCGGCTTGGCGCCAGTCGCGCTTTGTCGCCGGCCCGTACGATGGGCGCGACATCCCGCTGGCCGTGCCGCGTAACGCTTCGATCGGCCTGGGCTGGCAGCCTGCTCCAGGCCACAGGCTAGACACCTGGCTGCGCGCCAGCGCATCGCAGCGCGTCGACTTTGCCAACCACTGCAGCTTGGCGGGTGCGGCGACGCTCGATGCGCGCTACGCCTTGCGGGTTCAGTCGGTGGAGCTGTCGCTGGCGCTGGGCAATCTGTTTGACCGCCGCTACGCCACCCAGGGCTTCGCTTGCAGCGCCGACGGCCGCGCCAGCTCGATCTACCCCGAGCCTGGTCGCACGCTCAGCGGCTCGGCGCGCTGGTTCTTCTGACGGCGATTGTCGCCAAAGGCCATGGGCTTGACCGACGCACGACGCACCGCCCTGGCCGCGGCCTTGTTGGCGCTGCTGGGCGTGGCCGTGCTGGCCGGCCTGGCGCTGGGCAGCGCCGGGCTGGACCCCGAACTGATCATTCAGCTGCGCGCGCCGCGGGTGGCGGCTGCGGTGGGCGTGGGCGCGTTGCTGGCGCTGGCCGGGCTGGCGATGCAGGTGCTGTTGCGCAACCCGCTGGCTGACCCTTATGTGCTGGGCACCTCGGGCGGTGCGTCGGTCGGCGGGCTGCTGGCGTTGATGTCGGGATGGAGCCTGTGGCTGGGCGCCGGGCTGGGCGCGCTGGCCGCTGGCGCCGCGCTGTTGGCGCTGACCCGCGCTGCGCTCGCCTCGACCGATGACGCCTCGCCTCGGCTGGTGCTGACCGGTGCGATGCTGGCCTCGCTGTGCGGCGCGATCGCCACGCTGCTGCTCGCGCTCACGCCCGACCAGCGCTTGCGCGGCGCGATCTTCTGGCTGGTCGGCGACCTGTCGGGTGCCCAGGGCGGCCTGGGCTGCAGTGCGGCGGCGCTGCTGTTTACCGCCTGGCTGAGCTGGCGCGACCAGGCGATAGACCGCTTGCAACTCGGCAGCGAGGTCGCCGCGCTGCTGGGCGAGCCGGTGCGCAGGCTGCGGCTGTTGTTGCTGGTCTCGGCCTCGCTGGCGGCCGGGTTGGCGGTGGCTTGCGCCGGCGCGATCGGCTTCGTCGGCCTGGTGGTGCCGCAGGTGCTGCGCTTGCTGGGCGTGCAGCGCAGCCGCGACCTGGCCTGGATGAGCGCAGTCGGTGGCGCGGCCCTGCTGACGCTGGCCGATCTGCTCGCGCGAACCGTCGTCGCACCGCTCGAGCTGCCGGTGGGCGCGGTGATGGCGCTGGTCGGCGCGCCGATGTTCATCGTGGTGCTGGCGCGGGGGGCGCGGTGACCCAGCCGCCGCTGCTCGAGGCGCGCGGGCTGAGCCTGCACGCGGCCGGGCGCTGTCTGCTGCAAGGCCTGGACTGGCAGGTTTATCCGGGCCAGCGCTGGTGCGTGATCGGCCGCAATGCCGCGGGCAAGAGCACGCTGCTGCGCGCGCTGGCCGGGCTGGCGGTGCCGCAGCGCCATGGTGAGCTGCGCTGGCTGGGCCGGGGCCAGGCCGATTGGTCAGCCGCCGATGCGGCCTGGGCCCGCGCCTATGCGCCGCAGCAGGCCGTCGACCGCTTCCCGCTCAGCGTGCAGCGCCTGCTCGAGTTGTCGGTGGTCCGGCCCGGGCCGCATCGGGCAGCGGCGCTGCTGGCCGATCTCGATGCCCAGGGGCTGGCCAAGCGCGGCGTGATGCAGCTCTCGGGCGGCGAGCGTCAGCGCGTCGCGTTGGCCCAATGCGCGTTGCAGGGCGCACCGCTGATGCTGATGGACGAGCCGGTGTCGTTCCAGGACCCGGCGCACCAGATCCAGGTCGCGCGCTGGCTGGCCCGGCTGGTCGCGCCCGGCACCGACGCGGCGCTGGTGGTCACTGCGCACGATGTCAACTGGATCGTCCACACCGCGACCCATGTGCTGGCCTTGTCGGGCGAGGGCCGCTGGGAGGCCGGCCGCTGCGAGGACTTGATCGACGCGGCGATGCTGCAGCGGGTCTACGGCTGCGCTTGGCGCGAAGTAAGCGGTTTCTGGGTCGCTGGCTGAGGCTCTCAAGCAAATGTGGCTTTGGCACTTTGTTTGACCCCCATGGGGGGCGGCCGGCTTCGGCCGGCCTCGGGGCGCTCAGTTCCGCGCGCGGTCTATCGCCTCGCACAGCGCTTGCGCGCCGTCGATGAATTGCGGCGTCATGCGCGCGAGCCGGTGGCCTGGCAAGGCGACCAGCTGGCCGCGCCGAACCGCATCGACACGGCTGAACCGCCGCCAGCCGTCGAGCTCGGCCGGCTCATTGGCTTCGGCGCCTGTGACGACGATCTGCGGGTCGGCGGCGATCGCGGCCTCCCAGCCCACCGTCGGCGTCAGCGCGGACTGCTGGCCGAAAACGTTGACGCCGCCGCAAGCGGCGATGGCCTCGGCGATGCCGTGCTGGTCGTTGACGGTCATCAGCGGCTCGTGCCAGAGTTGGTAGAAGACACGCACTTTCGGCCGGCCGGCGTAGCGCTCACGCAGCGCGGCCCAGCGCGTCTCGGTGCCGGCTGCTGCGGCCTCGGCGGCGTGCTCGGTGCCGAACAAGCGGCCGAGCTGCCGCAACGTCTGGGCGATGCCCGCCACACGGCTGATCTCGCTGGCGTACAGCGGCAGCCCCAGCGACGGCAGTCTTTGCTGCTGGCGCGGGTTCAGGCCACTGGTCCAGACCAGCAGCAGGTCAGGTCGCAGCGTGGCGATCGCCTCGAGGTTGATCGCGAAAGCATCGCCGACCACCGGCAGCCTGGCGGCTTCGGCGGGGAAGTCGCTGTAGCGCACCACACCGACCAGGCGGTCGCCGGCGCCTGCGGCAAACACCAGCTCGGCCAGGTGCGGCGACAGCGCGACCGCGCGCCGCGCCGGGGCCGCGAGCGTCAGCGCCTGGCCGGCGTCGTCGCGCAGCGTCACCGCCGCGCAGCCAGGGGCCAGGCTGGCCAGCAGCGCGGCGCCGGCCAGCCAGCGCTTCATCGCTTGGCCGCGCCGGTGTCGCACCAGGCCCGCACCGCGCAGGCGCTGCATTTGGGCGATCTCGCGGTGCAGACATAGCGCCCGTGCAGGATCAGCCAGTGGTGGGCGTCGCGCCGGTACGCTGCCGGCACGCGCTGGTCGAGCTGCTTTTCCACCGCTTGCGGTGTCTTGCCAGGTGCCAGCCCACTGCGGTTGCAGATCCGGAACACATGGGTGTCGACCGGGTTGGTGGCTTCGCCAAAGGCGACGTTGAGCACCACGTTGGCGGTCTTGCGGCCCACGCCGGGCAGGTTCTGGAGCGCCTCGCGGCTGCGCGGCACCTGGCCGCCGTGCTGCTCGACCAGGATGCGGCAGGTCTGGATCAGGTGCTTGGCCTTGTTGCGGTACAGGCCAATGGTGCGGATCTGCTCGGCCACCGCAGCCTCGCCCAACGCGAGCATGCGCTGCGGCGTGTTGGCTAGCGCGAACAGCCGCCGGGTGGCCTTGTTGACGCTGACATCGGTGGCCTGTGCCGACAGCAGCACGGCGGCCAGCAACTCGAACACCGAGGTGTATTCGAGCTCGCTGGCGGGCTGCGGGTTGGCGGCGGCCAGCGTCTCGAAGAAAGGCGTGATGGCAGCGGTTTTCATGGGTCTTGTTCAGGCCGTTCTGAATTTGAGCTGGGGCGCTATCTGCACCGCCAGGATGCAGGTCAGGATCAGCGCGCAGCCGGCCAGTCCGCTGGCCGGCAGTCTGTCGCCCATCCACCAGGCGCCGAACAGCGCGGCGAACAGGGTTTCGGACGACAGGATGATCGCCGCGTCGGCCGGCTGGGCATGGCGCTGGCCGACCACCTGCAAGGTGAAAGCGACCCCACCGACAACACGCCGGTGTAGACGATCGCCCCGGCCGCTGCGCGCAGGCCCTCAGCCGTGAGGGTTTCGCTGGCCAGCGCCACCGCGCCGCTGAGCAGCGCGCAGACCGCGAACTGGCCGCAGGACAACAGGTAAGCCCCGCGCAGCCGGTTCGCCACCTGGCCCACCAGCAGCACATGCACGGCCCAGGGCAGGGCGCTGAGCATGACCCAGGCGTCGCCGCTCGACAGGGTTTGCAGCGACGCGCCGGTCAACAGCCAGGTGCCGACCATGCAGCCCGCTGCCGCCGGCCAGACACTCCAGTGCGGCAATTCGCGCTGCAAGCCCCAGGCCAGCAGCGGCACCAGCGGCACGTAGAGCGCGGTCAGGAAGCCGGCGTTGGTCACGCTGGTCGTGACCAGGCCGATCTGCTGCATCACCACGCCGCAGCACAGCAAGCTGCCGAGTGCGACGATCCAGAGCGCTTCGGCTCGGCCTGGTGATCGCCCAGCCGTGCGCAGCGTGCGCCACTCGAGCCAGGCCAGCGGCGCGACCACGGCCGCACCCAGCGCAAAGCGCAGCGCGGTGAAGCCCAGCGGCCCGACGTTGTCCATGCCCAGCGACTGGCCGACGAAGGCCGAGCCCCAGATCAACGCGGCCAGCAGCAGCAAGGCGTTGGCTCGGAGCCGGGTCATGGGGGGCGCGGTCATGGCTTGTCGCGCTCAGCCTGGCGGGCGCGGGCGCGCGCCAGCGCTGCGGCGATCACTGCGCGCTTGGCATCGACCACGGCCGGATCGGTGTGTCGAGTCTGGGCCGGCAGGTCGGCCAGCTTGCGCTCGGCCTTGGTGGCCAGGCGCTCGTCTTGCTCGCGCTGCAATCGGGCCGCGCGCTGCTGGCGCGCGTCGTAGCGCTGGCGAGCTTGATCGGCCTGCGGCGCCGACCAGGCTTGCCAGCCGCTGCGCTCGCCCGTCACCGGCAACAAGGCGATGCAGTCGACCGGGCACACCGGCAGGCACAGCTCGCAACCGGTGCACAGCGCGTCGATCACGGTGTGCATGCGCTTGGGCGCGCCGATGATGCAGTCGACCGGGCAGGCCTTGATGCACAGCGTGCAGCCTATGCACCAGGCTTCATCGATCACCGCCAGCAGGCGCGGGCCTTCCAGGCCTCGGCTGCGGTCGAGCGGCAGCACCGGCTGGTGGGTGAGTTCTGCCAGCCTGGCGATGCCTTCTGCGCCGCCGGGCGGGCAGCGGTTGATCTCAGCGGCACCGGCGGCCACCGCTTCGGCATAGGCCCGGCAATCGGGGTAGCCGCAGCGGGTGCACTGGGTCTGCGGCAGCGCGGCATCGATTTGATCGGCCAGCGCCGACCACTCGGCTCGGGTGGGCGGTGTGGCAGAGGGCGTGTCAGCGGTGAAATTCACCGCCTCGATTATCCCTGTGCGGTCTTGCCCGACTTCCTGGCCGGGCGCTTGGCGCGCGTCCTGGCCGCTGGCGCTGCAGCGACTTGCAGCGCGGCTTCGGTGGTGCGCTCGGCTGGCGCTTGAACGGGCGCTTCGGCTTCGGCCGCTGCGTTGTAGCGGGCGATGAAGTCCCTGACCACCGGGTAGGCCATGTCGCGCCAGCGCCGTCCGGCGAAGATTCCGTAGTGGCCCGCGCCCTCGACGTCGTAGCGGAACATGTGCTGCTTCGAGATCCCGGTGCACAGCGCATGCGCGGCGTGGGTCTGGCCGGCGCCCGAGATGTCGTCGAGTTCGCCTTCGATCGTCAGCATCGCACCGGTCTTGATGTCTTGCGGCCGCACCTGCACGCCGTCTTTGTACCAAGTGCCGTTGACCAGTGCGAAGTCCTGGAACACCACCTTGATCGTGTCGAGGTAGTACTCGGCCGGCATGTCGAGCACCGCGTTGTACTCGTCGTAGAACTCGCGGTGCGAGTCGGCCGAGTTGTCGTCGCCGCGCACCATGACCATGATGGGCGGGCCGATCGACGCGCGGCTGTCGCCCACGGCGGTCAACAACCTGGCCATGAACAAGAGTCTCGAGTGGTTCGAGAACAACGTCATCTTCCGCGTGCCCACCAATTACCCTGGCAGCCAGCGCCGGGTGTACCCGGGTTTCCTGCAGCACACCGGGTTCATCGCCATGAACCCCGGCCGTCATGCGCAGTCGCACTACGACTA
>CALQBT020000071.1 GCA_943328885.2 Bordetella parapertussis
CAACACCCCGACCACCGACTGGGCGCTGGGATACGACGGCATCAAGGACCCGATCAGCAAGCTGCAGATCACCACCTTGGACGCCAATATCGCGGCTTTTGGCGCGGCCGCCTACTTTCCTTTCCTCGACCGGCGCCAGGGCATCGTCCATGTGATCGGGCCTGAGCAGGGCGCAACGCTGCCAGGCATGACTGTCGTCTGTGGTGACAGCCACACCAGCACGCACGGCGCATTTGGTGCACTGGCCCACGGCATCGGTACCAGCGAGGTCGAGCATGTGATGGCCACCCAGACGCTGCTGGCGAAGAAGGCCAAGAACCTGTTGGTCAAGGTCGAGGGCCAGTTGACCCGCGGCCTGACCGCCAAGGACATCGTGCTGGCGATCATCGGCAGGATAGGCACGGCGGGCGGTACCGGCTACACGATCGAGTTCGGCGGCTCGGCGATCCGCGCGCTGAGCATGGAGGGCCGGATGACGGTGTGCAACATGGCGATCGAGGCTGGCGCTCGGGCCGGGTTGGTGGCGGTGGACGAGATCACGATCAACTATGTCAAGGGTCGGCCATTCGCGCCCAAGGGCATCGAGTTCGAGCATGCCGCAGCGCTGTGGCGTGGCCTGCGCAGCGACGAGGGCGCGCATTTCGACCAGATTGTCGAGATCGATGCGACCCAGCTCAAGCCTCAGGTGACCTGGGGCACCAGCCCCGAGATGGTGCTGGCCATCGACGAACGCGTGCCCGATCCCGACAAAGAACGCGACGACACCAAGCGCGCTGCGATCTAGCGCGCGCTGGTCTACATGGGGCTGGAGCCCAACAAGGCCATCGCCGACATCCGCATCGACAAGGTCTTCATCGGGTCTTGCACCAACAGCCGGATCGAGGACATGCGCGAGGCCGCAGCGGTGGTGCGCCGCATCGGCGGTCGGGTCGCGAGCAGCGTGAAGCTCGCGATGGTGGTGCCAGGATCAGGACTGGTCAAGGCGCAGGCCGAGGCTGAAGGCCTTCACGAGATTTTCAGGGCCGCGGGCTTCGAGTGGCGCGAGCCAGGCTGCAGCATGTGCCTGGCGATGAACGCCGACCGGCTCGAGCCCGGCGAGCGCTGCGCCTCGACCAGCAACCGCAACTTCGAAGGCCGCCAGGGCGCAGGGGGTCGAACCCATCTGGTCAGCCCGGCGATGGCCGCAGCGGCTGCGTTGGCCGGTCATTTCGTCGACGTCCGCCGAATCGCCTGAGAGATGATCCACATGAGGATGACCTCTATGACACGCTTGACCATGATATTCGCCGTTGTGATCGCCAGCCTGGGCCTGTCGGCCTGCAACACCCTCAAAGGCGTGGGGCAGGACATACAGAAGGCCGGGCAGTCGATCGAGAACGCCACCAAAAAGTGAAACCGCTGGCGCGGCACCCAGGGGTGACCTCGCAGGAGCCATGAATGCAAGCCTTTACCGTACACAAGGGTCTGGTCGCGCCGATGGACCGTGCCAACGTCGACACCGACGCGATCATCCCCAAGCAGTTCCTGAAGTCGATCCAGCGCTCGGGTTTCGGCCCTAACCTGTTTGATGAATGGCGCTATCTCGACAAGGGCGAGCCGGGCCAACCTGAGGTGGTGCGCCGGCCCAACCCGGACTTCGTGCTGAACCAGCCGCGCTACCTCGCTGGGCCCTCTGGTAGCCCGGGCGCCTCGATACTGCTCGCGCGCAAGAATTTCGGCTGCGGTTCGAGCCGAGAGCATGCACCCTGGGCGCTTGAGCAGTACGGTTTTCGGGCGCTGATCGCACCGAGCTATGCCGACATCTTCTTCAACAACTGCTTCAAGAACGGCATCCTGCCGATCGTGCTGCCCGAGTCGGTGGTGTCGCAGTTGTTCGACGAAGTCTTCGGCTTTGTCGGCTACCAGCTCACCATCGACCTGCCACGGCAAGTGGTGGTCAAGTCCGACGGCAGCGAGATCGCTTTCGAGGTCCAGGACTTCCGCAAGTACTGCCTGGTCAACGGTTTCGACGACATCGGCCTGACGCTGCGCCATGCCGACAAGATCAAGGCCTTCGAGGCCGAGCGACTGGTCAGAATGCCTTGGCTCGACCAGCGCGTTCTCTGAACCCCTCCCATTCAAGGATTGACTGACATGAAGATTGCCATCCTGCCCGGTGACGGTATCGGCACCGAGATCGTTGCCGAGGCTGTCAAGGTGCTGGCGGTGCTGGACCTGGGCTTCGAGACCGAGACCGCGCTGGTCGGCGGTGCGGCCTACGAGGCCCATGGCCACCCCTTGCCTGAATCGACGCTGAACCTGGCCAAGGCCGCCGACGCGGTGCTGTTCGGTGCGGTCGGCGACTGGAAGTACGACAAGCTCGACCGGCCGCTGCGGCCCGAGCAGGCGATCCTGGGCTTGCGCAAGCACCTGGGCCTGTTCGCCAATTTCCGCCCCGCGATCTGCTACCCGCAACTCACCCAGGCCTCGTCGCTCAAGCCCGAACTGGTGGCTGGCCTGGACATCCTGATCATCCGTGAGCTGACCGGCGACATCTACTTTGGCCAACCGCGCGGACGACGCGTCGCGGTCGATGGCCATTTTCCCGGGGCCGAAGAAGCTTTCGACACGATGCGCTACAGCCGACCCGAGATCGAGCGCATCGCCCATGTTGCGTTCCAGGCTGCGCGCCGGCGCTCGGGCGGTGTCGGCGGCAAGGTCACCTCGGTCGACAAAGCCAATGTGCTCGAGACCTTCCAGTTCTGGAAGGACGTGGTCACCGAGGTTCATGCCCAGTACCCCGACGTCGCGCTCGACCACATGTATGTCGACAACGCCGCGATGCAACTGGTCAAGGCGCCCAAGGCCTTCGACGTGGTGGTCACTGGCAACATGTTCGGCGACATCTTGTCGGACGCCGCGGCGATGCTGACCGGCTCGATCGGCATGCTGCCTTCGGCATCGCTCGACAAGCAAAACAAGGGCTTGTACGAGCCCAGCCACGGCAGTGCGCCTGACATCGCCGGCAAGGGCGTGGCCAACCCGCTCGCTACAATTCTGTCGGTCGCGATGATGCTGCGCTATACCCTCAACCAGCCTGAAGCTGCCGCACGGATCGAGTCCGCAGTCAGCGCAGTGCTGTCGGCTGGTTTGCGCACCGGCGATATCTGGTCCGAAGGCACGCAGCGGGTGGGTACGCGTGAGATGGGTGACGCGGTCGTCGCCGCGCTGTCGGGCAAAACCACGTTGATGACCAAGCGCTAGCCAGCGCCGGATCGTCTCGCCCCACTGGACCCCGGCGAAACGAGCCGGGCAAGCTGGGGTCCGGAGATGAAGAAACCAAGGTGAACTGACATGGCAATCGCCAAAAACCCCCTCGTCGGCCTGGTCGGCTGGCGCGGCATGGTCGGCTCGGTCCTGATGGACCGGATGCAGGCCGAAGCGGATTTCTCGCTGATCGAGCCGCTGTTTTTCTCGACCAGCGATGCCGGTGGCGCAGCGCCCAGCCAGGCCAAGCATGAGACCCGGTTGCAGGATGCGTTCGACATCGCCGCGCTCAAGCGCTGCGACATCATCCTCACCGCCCAGGGCGGCGACTACACCAGCGAGGTCTTCCCCAGGTTGCGCGCGGCGGGCTGGACTGGCCACTGGATCGACGCGGCATCGACGCTGCGCATGGCCGACGATGCGGTGATCGTGCTCGACCCGGTCAACCTGCCCGTGATCCAGGATTCGTTGGTCCGGGGTGGGCGCAACTGGATCGGCGGCAACTGCACTGTCAGTTGCATGCTGATGGGCGTGGGCGCACTTTACAAGGCCGGCTTGGTCGAGTGGATGAGCACACAGACCTACCAAGCGGCCTCGGGCGGTGGCGCCCAGCACATGCGCGAGTTGCTGACGCAGTACGGCACGCTCAACGCCGCGGTGCGCGACCTGCTGGACGACCCCAAGAGCGCGATCCTCGAGATCGACCGCCGGGTGATTGCCACCCAACGCGCGCTGTCGGCGGCCGAGACCGCCAACTTCGGCGTGCCGCTGGGCGGCTCGCTGATCCCTTGGATCGACAAGGACTTGGGTATCGGCAAGAGCCGGGACGAGCCCGGCTGGGGCCTGTCCAAGGAAGAGTGGAAGGGCATGGCCGAGACCAACAAGATCCTCGGGCAAGGCGAGGGCTTCGGCTCAGCGGCCGTGCCAGTGGACGGTTTCTGCGTGCGGGTCGGTGCGATGCGCTGCCACAGCCAGGCCTTGACCTTCAAGCTCAAGCGCGATGTGCCGCTGGCCGATATCGAAGCCATGATTGCTGCCGACAACGCCTGGGTGAAGCTGGTACCCAACAACCGTGAGGCGACCCTGCGTGATCTCACGCCGGTGGCTGTGTCGGGCACGATGACGATTCCGGTCGGACGCGTGCGCAAACTGGCCATGGGTTCGGAGTACCTTGGCGCGTTCACGATCGGCGATCAATTGCTGTGGGGTGCGGCCGAGCCCTTGCGCCGAATGCTGCGAATCCTGATCGAAGCCTGAGGTGGGCGCCCGAATGTGCTCGCTCGGGCTTCGTTGGCTAAATGGTGCTGGCGTGCCAGGCTTGCCCCCCTCAGTCGGGGGTCGATGCCGATTGTCGGGTCTTGCCATGGCACTATCGGCCTGAATTCCAGGCGCTTGCGATCGCCTGACCCAGGCCTTACCCAGGTCAGCGAGGTCGGCCAGGTCAGGTCAAGGCTTGGGTTATCTGTGTGCCGCCGGGTGGTGGGGGGATTAGGGAGATCATCGGCAAGCGGTCGTGCCATCTTGGTCAGGGCTTCACGGCGAGGTCGTGTCGGCTGTCTTGGCATCAGGCTTGTTGCGGTATTGCTGCTGTGGAGACGCTTTGAAAAACCGCTTCTTGCTCGCCTCACGAAACGCCCTGGCCTCGGCCGTGCTTGCGGCCTTGGGTACTGCGGCTTTCGACGCCCAGGCGCTGGGCTTGGGCAGGCTCAACGTGCAGTCGGCGCTGGGTGAAGGCCTGCGCGCCGAGATCGACATCATCAGCCTGTCTGCCGAGGAATCCGCCTCGCTGGCGGTGCGCATCGCTTCGCCCGAGACTTACCGCAGCGCCGGGGTCGATTACAACGCGGTGCTGGCTGGCACCCAGGCCCTGGTGGTGCGCGGGCCCGATGGCCGTGTCTTGCTGCGCCTGAGCAGCGACCGTGCGGTGCAGGAACCCTTCATCGACCTCATTCTCGAACTGAACTGGAGCGCCGGTCGATTGGTTCGCGAGTTCACGTTGCTGTTCGATCCTCCGGGCAACCGCGCCGCAGCGGCCGCGCCTGTGGCGCCGATGATCAGCACCGCCCCCCTGCCCGCGGCTTCGGCCGCCGCCATCAGGCCGGCGCCCAGGACGGTCGCTACAACAGACGCGGTCGCGCCAGCAGCGCTTTCCGCCGCCTTGGGGGCCTCGGCCGGGGTCGCCGTGCCCAAGCTGGCAGCGCCAGCCGCGTCCAAGGCGGTGGCGCCGCCCGCTGCGCTGTCGACGCAGCGCTATTCGGTACGGCCCGGCGACACGCTGTACGGTGTGGCCGGTCGAACCCAGGCCGCGGGCGTGTCGCTCGACCAGATGCTGGTTGGCTTGTACCGTGCCAACCCGCAGGCCTTCATCGAGCACAACGTCAACCGCTTGCGTGCCGGGGCGGTGCTGTCTGTGCCGTCGGCCGATGAGGTGGCTGATGTCAGCAGCGCTGACCTGCAGCGACTGATCCGCGCGCAAAGCGTCGATTTCGGCGCCTACCGCGGACGACTTGCCCAAGTGGCGCCGCAGGCGCAGGCCCAGGAGCCCGGCCGCCAGGCCCAGGGCAAGCTGCAGGCGGCGGTCGATGACCGCAAGCAGTCGAACGCGGCCTCGCCCGACAAACTCAAGCTCAGCGGTGGGGCGGCTTCGGCGCCTGAAGCCCAGATGGCCCAGGCTGCCGAGCGCCAGGACAACGCCACCCGCTTGGCCGAGCTGTCGCGCAATGTCGAGGCACTGAAGAAGCTCCAGCAAGGTGCCGTGGCTGAACAAGGCTTGCCGGCGGCGGCATCGGCAGCGGCGCAGGCCTCCGGCCCCGCCAGTGCAGCGGTCTTGGCGCAGCCGGTGGCGGTCGCGAGCAAGCCTGTGCTCAAACCGGTGGCTGCGCCCGAAGCTGGCTTGATCGACAGTTTAAGCACCCAAGCCTGGCTGCTGCCGGGTGCCGGCCTGTTGGCCTTGGTGCTGGCGGGTCTGGGCGCTTGGCGGCTGCGCGGGCGGTTCGGCAAGACGGCTGGCGAGACCTCGTTTCTAGAAAGTCGCCTGCAGCCCGATTCGTTCTTCGGTGCCAGTGGCGGCCAGCAGATCGACACCCGCGACGCGACGCGTGCGAGCACGATGGGCTATTCGCTGAGTCAGATCGATGCCATCGGTGATGTCGATCCGGTGGCCGAGGCCGATGTCTACCTCGCCTACGGCAGGGATTTGCAGGCCGAGGAAATCCTCAAGGAGGCGCTGCGCAGCACGCCAGACCGGACGGCGATTCACACCAAGCTGCTCGAGGTGTATGCCAAGCGCCGTGACAGCAAGGGTTTCGAAGCGCTGGCGACCCAGTTGCACGCGCTGAGCAAGGGCACCGGCGAGGACTGGGCAGCAGCCCAGTCCATGGGGCATCAACTCGACCCCAACAACCCGCTCTACCAGCCCGGCGGCGGTCCGCAGGGCCGACCGGGTGGTGGCTTGCGAGGGGGCAGCGAGCCCGTGGATGCGACCGAGCAAGGGCACGCGGACTTTTCACAGACCACGCTGCAGGCCGAAGATTCTCGCCTGCCACAGATCGTCGGCGACGGTCTCGATCTGGACCTCGGCCAGATCGATAAAGACCGGTCCGCAGCGTCGCCTCAGGGCTCCGACACGCGGCGACCGATCGATCCGGGGCTGGATTTCGAGTACGAAGCCTCCCCTGCGCGGCCTGCTGACGCGGGTCCTGCTGGCGTTGCCGAACTCGACCTCGACGCCTTGTCCCTCGACGAGGGCGACACCTTGCAAGCCGCGCTGGGCGACGCCGGCGATACCTTGCTTGATTTCGGTGAGTTCCTGGTCTCCGAGCCTGGCGAGTTGGCCGACGATGTCGCGGCCGACCTCGACGAATTGGCGGCTGGCGACCCCTTGCAGCGCAAATTGGAACTGGCTGAGGAGTTCCGCCAGATCGGCGACCTCGAAGGTGCCCGCGACCTGCTCGAGGAGTTGCTGGTCAAAGCCAGCGGCAGCCTGCGCAGCCAGGCACAGGCGATGCTCGATGCGCTGGGCTGAGTGAGCAGCCCTCCGGCGCCGCGCCGGAACTGGGGCGGGCAAGGCCGCTCGATAATCGTGGTTTGACTTCCAAGCCATGACCACCCGAATCGCCCTGGGCATCAGCTATCGCGGCACGGCCTACCAGGGCTGGCAGCGCCAGCCTGGCGGGCGCACGGTGCAGGATCAGGTCGAGCGCGCGCTGTCGCGTTTCGTCGACGCGCCGGTACTCACGTCTTGCGCCGGCCGCACCGATGCGGGTGTCCACGCCTTCAACCAGGTGGTGCACCTCGACAGCCCGGTGTTGCGCGAGCCCTTTTCGTGGTTGCGCGGCACCAACCGCTACCTGCCAGCCGACATCGCGCTGCAGTGGTGCGCACCGGTGCCGGACGATTTCCACGCCCGCTACTGGGCGCACGGGCGGCGCTACCGCTACCTGCTGCTCGAGTCAGCCGTGCGACCGGCGCTCGAGTCGGGCGGCGCGGGCTGGGTCTTTCGCCCGCTGGACGCCGACGCGATGCGCGCGGCATCGGCGCACCTGATCGGCGAGCACGATTTCAGCAGTTTCAGGTCTTCCGAATGCCAGGCCCGCAGCCCGGTCAAGACCTTGCGCTCGCTGCGCATCAGCCGTCAAGGTGCTTATTGGCGCTTCGATGTCGACGGCTCGGCCTTTCTTCACCACATGGTTCGCAACATCATGGGTTGCCTGGTGGCCGTGGGCAGTGGCCGACAACCACCAGGCTGGCTGGGGGCGGTGCTGGCTGCGCGCAATCGCGACGCCGCAGCGCCGACTTTTGCCGCTGCCGGCCTGTACTTCATTGGACCGTACTACGATGCTGCGCTCGGCCTGCCCGAGCACACCCCGGCCATGGACTGGCTGCCCTGAGCGCATAGGCGATCGACCTGATGAATCAACGCACCCGGATCAAGATCTGCGGTCTGACCCGCGAAGCCGACCTGGCCGCTGCGGTCGAAGCCGGTGCTGACGCGATCGGTTTCGTGCTCTACGCCAGAAGTCCTCGCGCAGTCACGGTGGCGCGCGCTGCCGAACTCGCGCGCGGGCTGCCGCCTTTTGTCACGCCGGTGTGCCTGTTCGTCAATGCCGAAGCCGCCTTGATCGAAGACGCGGTGCAATCCATTCCGGGGGCTCTTCTGCAGTTCCACGGCGACGAGTCGCCGGCGTACTGTGAAGCCCTGTTCCAGGCCAGCGGCCGGCCCTACCTGCGCGCTGCGCGAATGAAGCCGGGCTTTGCTTTGATAGACTTCGCAATCGCGCATTCAAGCGCTGCCGGGATCCTGCTCGACACCGATGTCGAGGGCTACGGCGGCGGTGGAAAGGTTTTCGATTGGTCACTCGTGCCACGCCACGTGCCCCGTCCAGTCGTTTTGTCTGGTGGGTTGAATCCTGCAAACGTGATCGATGGGATCGCGCACTTCCGGCCCTGGGCTGTTGACGTGAGCTCCGGCGTGGAGTTCGCCAAGGGCCAGAAGGATGCGGCGCTGATGCGCCAGTTTTGCCAGGCCGTGCGTGAAGCGGATTCACGGATCGACGACGATTGGCAATGAACCAAGGACGCCGGGCTGCCAGGCTGCCCAGGCGCTGACCACAGGAATTCTCAATGTTCGACTACCAACAACCCGATGCTCAAGGGCATTTCGGGCCTTACGGCGGCACTTTCGTCGCCGAGACCCTGGTCCATGCGCTCGACGAGCTCAAGGCAGCTTACGCGCACTACAGCCAGGACGCCGAGTTCATGGCCGAGTACCGCCATGAGTTGGCGCATTTCGTCGGCCGGCCCTCACCCATCTACCACGCCGCACGCATGAGTCGAGAGATCGGCGGCGCGCAGATCCACTTGAAGCGCGAGGACCTGAACCACACCGGCGCGCACAAGATCAACAACACCATAGGCCAGGCCTTGCTGGCCAAGCGCATGGGCAAGCCGCGCGTGATCGCCGAGACCGGTGCCGGCCAGCACGGCGTGGCCACCGCCACCATCTGCGCACGCTACGGCATGGAATGCGTGGTCTACATGGGCAGCGCTGATGTGCTGCGGCAGAGCCCCAACGTCTACCGCATGCACTTGCTGGGCGCCAAGGTGGTGCCGGTCGAGAGCGGCAGCAAGACGCTGAAGGACGCGCTCAACGAGGCCTTGCGCGACTGGGTGACGAACGTCGAGAACAC
>CALQBT020000072.1 GCA_943328885.2 Bordetella parapertussis
CAGGCGACTTCGTCGGTGGTGGTCAGGACCAGGTGGTCAAGTTGTCCGATCATGGGCGCATGCTAAATGATGCGCCGGCCGTGATCGCTGCATCCCAGAGCGAACGACCTGAGGATTGCGATCATGGACATCTCGCCCAGCGCAAGGCAGGATAGCGCGAAGCCGGGCTGCAGCACGAACGCGCGCCCTTCTCGCAAAGCATCGATGGAGACACAACATGCATGATCTAGTCATCAGAGGCGGTACGGTGGTCGACGGCACGGGCGCGACGCGCCGGGTCGCTGACGTGGCGGTAGACGCAGGCTTGATCACCGCAGTGACCGAACACGCAGGCCCAGGCCGGCGCGAGATTGACGCGCGAGGTCTGCTGGTGACCCCCGGCTTCGTCGACATCCACACCCATTACGACGGGCAAGCCACCTGGGATCCGTTCCTGACACCTTCGTCGTGGCACGGTGTGACGACCGCTGTGTTCGGCAACTGCGGCGTCGGCTTTGCGCCGGTTCGCCCGGGTGCAGTGCCCTACCTGATCAACCTGATGCAGGGCGTTGAGGACATCCCGGAGATCGTGCTGAGCGAAGGCGTGAAGTTTGACTGGGAGACCTTTCCGCAGTTCATGGACAGCATCGCAGCGATGCCGCGGATCATGGATGTGGGCACCCAGGTGCCGCACGCAGCACTTCGCCTGTACGCCATGGGCGACCGCGGCGCCAACCATCGCGAGCGGCCGACGGCAGCCGAGATCGGCCACATGGGCGTGATGCTCGAAGAGGCCTTGAACCAGGGCGCGCTGGGCTTCACCAGTTCCAGGACCAACAAGCACCGCGCCGGCGACGGGCGCCGGGTGCCCACGCTGTCAGCCGACCACGCCGAGTTGCAAGGCCTGGCGCAGGCGATGAAGCGTGCTGGCAAGGGCGTGATCGAGGTCAACTCCGATTTCGGTCCAGGCGAGTTCGAGCTGATGCGCAGCATGGCCGAGACCGCGGGCCGGCCACTGTCTTGCCTGATGGTGCAAGTCGACGAGGCACCCGACCGCTGGCGCGAGACGCTGAGCCAGATCCACGCCGCGCGCGCCGACCACATCGACGCCAACGGACAGGTGGGTTGCCGCCCGATCGGGGTGGTGATCGGCCTCGAGACCACGATCAACCCGTTTGCCGAACATCCGCGCTGGCTGGCGATGGCGCAGTTGACGCCGGCCGAACGCTACGCGCAGCTGTGCCAGGACAGCGGCCTGCGCGACGCACTGGTGCGCGAAGAGCACTGCGACCCGGCGCTGCAGCGGCTGATCGACAAGCTGCCGCGCGCCCATGTGATCGAGGAGTTGCTGGACTATGAGCCCGACGCGTCGACCAACCTCGGCGCGGTCTCGCAGCGCAGCGGACGCAGCGTTCGCGAACTCGCGCTCGAAGCGATGATGGCGCATCAAGGCAAGGGCCTGCTGCTGCTGCCGCACGAGAACTACCACCATGGCAACCTCGACGATGTCCACGACATGCTGGTCGACGAAGCCACCATCATGGGTGTGGCCGACGCGGGCGCGCATGTCGGCGTGATCTGCGACGGCAGCGCGCCCACGCTGCTGCTCACGCATTGGACCCGCGACCGCGTGCGGGGCCCGAAACTGTCGATCGAGTTCGCGGTGCACAAGCAGACCCAGGCCACGGCAGCGGCCTACGGCCTGCTCGACCGCGGCGTGCTGGCGCCAGGCCTCAAGGCCGACATCAACGTGATCGACCACGACAAACTCACCTTGCTCAGACCCGAGGTCGTCTACGACCTGCCCGCGGGCGGGCGCCGCCTGATCCAGAAAGCGCAGGGCTACCGGCATGTGTTCGTCTCGGGTGTCGAGACGGTCGCAGACGACGTCTTCACCGGCGCGCTGCCCGGCAAGCTGGTCAGGGGCGGCGCAGCGCCTGTGTCAACTGACACGAGCGCTTGTCCGCAAGCACTGCAGGCGATCAAGGGTTAACGATAGCCTCGGGGCGGATGCGCAACACGCAGACTTGCCGCGATGAAGCTCTCTCGCCGCGCCGCCCGCCAGGCCGAATCACTGGGCGGCCGGCGCTCAGTCGACTTGCCGCAGCGGCAATGAAAGCCGCCCCAAGATGAACGACGCCCCTGCATTCCTCCAGGCCTGGAACCCCTGCTACCAGCGTGGGCACCGTGCTTTCTCAGACGCCGCACTCGCGCAAGCCAGGCGTTCCTGGTTCGACACCCTGGCCGCGCTGGCCGGCGGTCTGAGCGAGCCTTGCGTCGGCGCCGCACTGCAGGCCAGTGCCGCGAGCGGCGCGCCAGGCCTGGCCGCTGGCGACCGCGCACTGGTGCTGGGCACCGCAACGCACGCACTCGACTATGACGACGTCTGCATGCTCGCCACCTGCCACCCCAGCGCACCGCCGGTGGCCGCGCTGCTCGCGCTGCCACCAGCGCTGCTGCGCGGCTTGACCTGGGGCGATCTGCTGGCGGCCTACCTGGTGGGGACCGAGACCACCCTGAGGCTGGGGCAGTGGCTGGGTTTCAGGCATTACGCGCTCGGCTTCCACGCCACGGCCACGCTGGGCGCCATCGGCGCCGCAGCGGCCTGCGCCCATGCGCTGCGCCTGCCGCTGGCGCCAGCGCATGCCGCGCTGTCGATCGCGGCGAGCAGCGCAGGCGGCCTGCGGGCCAATTTCGGCACCGACGTCAAACCGCTGCATGTCGGTTTGGCCGCGTCGGCAGGCTTGCGCGCCGCGCTGCTCGCCCGCGCCGGCGCGACCGCAAGCAACGACGTCTGGCGCGATGCCGGCTTCTTCCATGCCTTCAACGGCGGGCAGGCGCCGGTCCCGCTGGCCTGGCGGTCGGACCAGTCTTTGGCGATCGAGACGCCGGGCTTCGAGCACAAGCGCTTCCCGAGTTGCTACATGACGCACCGGATGATCGCCGGCATCCTGGCGATCCGGGCCCGCCACCCGACCGCAGCCCAGGCCTTACGGATCGAAGTCGAAGTGCCGAAAAACGGCCTGGCCGCGCTCAAGCATCCGAGTCCTTCGACCGGCCTAGAAGCCAAGTTCAGCGGCCAATATTGCGCTGCGGCAGCCTGGATCGACCATCAGGTCAGGCTGGCGAGCTTCACCGACGACGCCGTGCAGCGCCGCGCGCTGCACGAGCAGATGGCGCAGGTGGTGCTGCGCGAACGCGCCGAGGCAGGCGAGCAACTCGACACCGCGCCAGTGACTGTCACGGTGCAGGGCTCGGACTGGTCCGACTCGCAGCGGGTGGACTGGGCGCCGGGATCTCAGGCCGACCCGATGACGCGCGAGCAGTTGCTGGCCAAGTGGGATGACTGCGCAGCCCATGGCGGCGTGCCGTCGTCCGAGACGCAGGCGCTGGGCTTGCTCGACGCCCCGCTCGAGTCGGCGCCAGCGAGTTGGCTGGCGCCGCTGTGCGATCGCTTGCTCGCGGTGGCAGCGCGGACTGCCGGGCTGGCGCCAATATTTCAACCCTCCTGAGAAACAAAACGTTCCGCATTGTGGAATGACCCAAGTTCGGTCGTTTCTCCGCGAACGCCGGGCGCCGACAGGGGCTTGGGATGCTCTCAAGCAAATGTGGCTTTGCCACTTTGCTTGACCCCCATGGGGGGCGGCCGGCTTCGGCCGGCCTCGGGGCGCTCAGAGGAAACAGCATGAGCACACCCCAATGCCTGGCCGGCCAAGTCATCCTGATCACGGGCGCGGGCCGAGGCATAGGGCGCGAGATCGCCTTGCTGGCGGCGCGCGAGGGCGCGGCCGTCGTCGTCAACGACCTGGGCGCCGACCCCGAGGGCCAGGGTGCCGATGCCGGCCCGGCGCGCGCGGTCGTCGACGAGATCGAGCGCGCGGGCGGGCGCGCGATCGTCAACGGCGACAGCGTGGCCGACCCTGCCGGCGCCGAGCGCATGGTGCAGGCGGCGGTCGACGCCTTCGGTGGACTCGACTGCGTCGTCAACAACGCCGGCATCCTGCGCGATGCGATCTTCCACAAGCTGTCGCGCGATGCTTGGCACGACGTGATAGACGTGCATCTGAACGGCGCTTTCAACGTCTCGCGCGCTGCAGCGACCTACTTTCGCGAACGCGAACGTGGCCACTTTGTCCACCTCGACCTCGGGGCTGATCGGCAATTTCGGCCAGGCCAATTACGCCGCCGCCAAGATGGGCATCGTCGGCCTGTCCAAATCGATCGCGCTCGACATGCAGCGCTACAAGGTCACCTCCAACTGCATCGCTCCGTTCGCCTGGAGCCGGCTGATCGGCACCATCCCGACCAACACGCCAGAGCAGCAGGTCAGGGTGGGCAAGATGAAGACCATGACCGCCGACAAGGTTGCGCCTTTGGCGGTCTTCTTGGCGAGCGACCTGCCAAACGATGTGAGCGGCCAAATCTTTGCGGTGCGCCGCAATGAGGTCTTCCTGATGAGCCAGCCTCGCCCGCTGCGCGCCATGCAGCGCAGCGACGGCTGGACGCCACAGGCGCTGGCCGACCACATGCTGCCGGCTTTCAGGAAAGACTTCTACTCGCTGGATCGCACCACCGACGTGTTTTCCTGGGACCCGGTCTGACAGCCCTGGACCATGAGCCGCTGCAGGTCTGGGACTTCGCCGAAGACGAGCACCGCTTCACCCACCAAAACGTGATGCGGCCGCTGCTCCGGCCAGACCCTGCGCGCCGAACACCGGATTGACGCGCCGGGCCCGGCCGTCTGTGGCTGCCGGATGTGCTCGCCCCAGCCCCCATCATTCACGCACCCAGAGGACGCCCATTATTCGAAATATTTTTGTCTCAATGCTGCTGTTATCGACTGTCGCGTGGTTTTCGATCGCCGGCGCACAGACAACAATTTTTCCGGCCAAGACGATCAGGCTGGTCGTGCCCGCAGCCCCGGGCGGGTCGACCGATACGCTGAGCCGCGTGCTGGGCAGGGTCATCCAGGAACAGACCGGGGTGGCGGTCGTGATCGAGAACAAAGCCGGCGCTTCAGGGTCGATCGGCGTCTCGGCCGTGGTCCACTCGCCGGCCGACGGCTACACCGTGCTCGTCTCGGTTCCTGACGCGATCACGGTCTATCCGCTGCTCAAGAAGAACGTGCCCTACAAGGGCTCAGGACCGGCGATGCTCTCGGTGATCGCGCGTGAAACCGAGATGACAGCGACCTCGCCAAGCAGCCTGAAGAACTTTGTCGACAGCGGTCAGATCAAGGGTCTGGCGATCACCAAAGAGTCGCGCTCAGCCAGGCTGCCCAACGTGCCGACGATGGCCGAGAGCGGCTATGCCGACTTCGTGATCCCGGCCTGGTTCGGCGTCTTCGCGCCGGCCGGCGTCACCGGATCCGTCGCCGACAGGCTCAACGAACTGGTGCTGGCGGCCATCCGCTCGCCTGTTTTCGTCAAGCAAGCCGCCAGCCTGGGGCTGGAGATCGATCCGGTCAGCCGCCAGGCTTTTGGTCAGTTGCTGACCAAAGAGACCCTGCGCTGGAAACAGCTCATCGAAATCTCGAATCTCGTGCTTGAGGACTGAACTGCGCTGCAGCGCGGGCCAGCCCTCAGCCTTCAGCGCCCGCCGCTCACATCGAGGGTCGCGCCGGTGGTGTAACTGGCCTCGGCCGACAGCAGCCAGACGATCGCCGCCGCCACCTCGTCGGCGCGGCCGGGACGCTTCATCGGGATCAGCGCTGACGCGCTCTGCGGCCGGCCGCGGTCGCCGCTGGCGGCGTGGATGTCGGTGTCGATCAGGCCGGGGCGCACCGTGTTGACGCGTATGCCTTCGCCGGCCACTTCCAGCGCCAGGCCCTGGGTGAAGCTGTCGATCGCACCCTTGCTGACGGCGTAGTCGATGTAGAGGTTGGGCGAGCCCAGCCGCGCGGCAGCGCTGCCCAGGTTGACGATCACGCCGCCCGCGCCGCCATGTCGCGTGCTCATGCGGCGCACCGCTTCGCGCGCGCACAACAAGCTGCCGCTGATGTTGACCGCCCACATGCGCTGCCAGCGCGCCATGCTCATCTCGTCGAGCCTGGCCTGCCGGTCGACGATGCCGGCGTTGTTGACCAGGCCCCCCAAAGGTCCGAGCTCGGCGTCGATGCGGCCATACATCGCCAGCACCGCCGCCTCGTCGGCGACATCGGCCGCCACGGTGATCGCGCGCTGGCCGAGGGCCCGCACCTGGTCGGCGACGCCTTGTGCAGCGGCGGCGTCGCGGGCGTAGTTCACCGCCACATCCCAACCACGCCGGGCCGCCAGCAAAGCGGTGGCGGCGCCGATGCCACGGCCAGCGCCGGTGACGAGCAACACAGGACAGTTCGAGCTCACGCAGTCTCTCCAATGAGATACCCGGCGCGACCCGCCGGACTGGCGCCGATCTTATGCGCCGACTTTATGCGCCGACCTTATGCGCCGCCCTGCGCGCGCCAGACCCAGGTCCGGTCTTGGTACGATGATCGGTGCATTTGGGGCTGGCCCCGCCCGGTAGATCTGCGAGACTGTGCGGGCCAGCGCATGGCCACTTGAGCCCCAAGGACAACCGCGATGAACCAAGACCTGCCTCTGACCGAACTCTCACGCCTGGCCCGGGAAGAGGCCTTCGCGCTGCCGCTGGACCAGATCGACGTCACCAAGCCCAGGCTGTTCCAGGACGACACCATCGGCCACTACTTCGAGCGCCTACGGCGCGACGACCCGGTGCACTGGCAGACCAATGACTTCTACGGGCCGTTCTGGTCGGTGACCAAGTACCAGGACATCCTGCACGTCGACTCGAGCCACGCGCTGTATTCATCGGACTGGAGCCAGGGCGGGATCGCGCTGTTCGACGGCCCGATGGACGAACGGCTGCAGATGTTCATCGCGATGGATCCGCCCAAGCACGACGCCCAGCGCAAAGCGGTCGCGCCTATCGTCGCGCCGACCAACCTGGCGGCCATGGAGGCGACGATCCGCGAACGCACCGCCCGGGTGCTCGACGGCCTGCCGCGCGACGAACCTTTCGACTGGGTCGAACGGGTGTCGATCGAGCTGACGACGCAGATGCTGGCGACCTTGTTCGACTTTCCGTTCGAGGACCGCCACCTGCTGACCTGGTGGTCCGACGTGACGACCTCGGTGCCCGGCACCGACCACCGGGTTGAGTCGCCCGAAGCCAGGCTGGCTGAACTGGGCAAATGCCTGGCCTACTTCACCCGGCTGTGGAACGAGCGCGTCAACGCGCCGCCCCAAGGCGACCTGATCTCGATGCTGGCCCACTCACCGGCCACCCGCAACATGTCGCCGCGCGAATACCTGGGCAACCTGCTGCTGTTGATCGTCGGCGGTAACGACACCACCCGCAACAGCATGAGCGGCGGTGTGCTGGCGATGCACCAGCACCCGGCCGAATGGGCCAAGCTGCGCGCCAACCCGGCGCTGGTCGACAGCCTGGTACCCGAGATCATCCGCTGGCAGACCCCACTGGCCTACATGCGCCGCACCGCGCTGGCCGACACCGAACTGGGCGGCAAGTCCATCAAGAAGGGCGACAAGCTGGCGATGTGGTACCTGTCGGGCAACCGCGACGAGACCGCGATCGAGCAGGCCGGGCACTTCATCATCGACCGCGCCAGGCCGCGCCAGCACCTGTCCTTCGGTTTCGGCATCCACCGCTGCGTCGGCAACCGCTTGGCCGAGATGCAGCTCAAAATCCTGTGGCAGGAAATCCTGACGCGCTTCGAGGCTGTTGAAGTGGTGGGCGAGCCGGAGCGCGTGAAGTCGAACTTCGTCCACGGCTTCAGCCGCCTGCCGGTTCGGGTGGTTCAGCGGTAAAAGGCCTCGACCCGGCCTTTGAGCTTGATCATCAAGGCCTGGCCCTTGCGGTCGACTGCCTTGCCTGCAGGGACCTTGATCCAGCCCTCGCTGAGACAGTACTCCGCGACATCGAAGCGCTCCTTGTCGTTGAAGCGTATCGCGATGTCGCGCTCGAAGGCCGCAGCGACATGGTGCGGGCTGCGCGGGTCGGTGGACAGCCGGTCGGGCAGCAGGGGGCTTGCTTCGGTCATGGGCACAGGGTCTTTCTTGATCGCAGGTTCGACCCTTGATCATCGGTGAATTGCACGCGGGCAATCCGGGCGGCGAGCCCGCATTCTGCTTGGGGCTTGGCTGGCGCATTGCGAGAATGCGCTGCGGCCCCACTTCGCGGCCCATCTTCACGGCACTGACGACGGCGGACCCATGACAGACAGGCTCGGACTCACCCTGGAGCGCTCAGCGCTGGCCCACGCCGATCGGTTGGCGCTGCGCGGCGAAGACCTGGACCTGAGCTACCGCGAGCTGCTGAGCCGTGCGCGGGCCATGGCAGACCGGCTTCGCGATGCAGGCATCGTCGAGGACGACGCGGTGAGGGTCAAGGTGTCCAACCATCCGCTGGATTTCATTGCCTTCCTGGCCTGTTGGATGAGCGCAGGCGTTGTGGTGCCCGTCCATCGAAGCTCGCCGCCCGGCGTCGTCGAGGGCATCCAGACCAAAGCGCAGTGCCGCTACGAGCTCGACCTGTTGGCCGGTGCCGGGCCGGGCGCCGGCCTCTCCGCGCTCAAGACCCCTGAGGCGAGCCCTGAGCGCCGCAAGATGCTGCGCGGCGCGGCCTTGGTGATCTTCACCTCTGGCTCGACCGGGCTGCCCAAGGGCGTGGTGCTGTCGCACCACGCCTTCGCGGGCAAGCTGGCGCAAAACCAGACGCTGCTGGGACTGACACCCGAGGACGTGACGCTGCTGGTGCTCAACAACAGCTTCAGCTTCGGCATCTGGATGGCCTTGCTGGCCTTGAACCACGGTGGCACCGTGGTGACCCGAACGAAATTCAGTCCGCACGAGTTCGTCGACACCTTGATCGCCGAGCGCGTCACCCTTGCCGGCGTCGTGCCGACGATGGTCCGCGCGACCTTCGGATCGCTCACGGCGGACGAGATCGAACTGGCCCAGCACAAGCTGCGCGCCGAAGGCCGTGTCCGCGACCTGGTGATCGGCGGCGAGCCGCTGGGCCTGGACCTGTCGGTCAAGCTGCGCTCGTTCATCGCGCCCGCCTCGCTCTACGATGTCTACGGGCTGACCGAAACCTCGACCAGCGACTTCGTGCTGACACCGCAGGCCTACCCGGCGCATCCCGCGACGATCGGGCTGCCAGCGCCCGGCGTGCGCTACCGGATCACGAGCGACAACGGCGCCGAATGCGCTGTCGAATGCGCTGTCGATGTCGCCGGGGAACTGCAGCTGCAGACCGCCTACATCATGGCCGGCTACCTGGGCGATGCCGAGATCACGCGCGCGGCCTTCGTCGACGGGTGGTTCCGCACCGGCGACCTGGCCAGTCGCAATGCTGAGGGCTTCGTGACGATCGTCGG